>CAZSUE010000061.1:5507-12996 GCA_964609045.1 uncultured archaeon
ATGCGTTAAAGATCGAGTCGATCACGGTCGTCCGCAGCGCCACGCCCACCGATTTCCCGAACCCGCCGCTCGTCGAGTCCGTGTTCCCCAATACCACGGCGGCCATGCCGGGCACGATCGTCCGCGTCATATTTAACGAGCCGATGAACAAGAGCGCCACGGAGGGCGCGTTCTCCATCACGCCCGATGTCAACGGCTCCTTCTCATGGCCGGACGATACCACGCTCATATTCAAGCCCGACGCGTCGCTCGACTATTCCAGCGATTATTCCTGCACGCTTTCCACCGACGCGAAGGACCTCAGCGGTCAGAAGCTCGACGGGAACAGCAACGGCATCGAAGACCCCGCAGATGTCGATTCCTATACATGGTCGTTCTCCACCATCTCCGGCGGCGGGCTCGTCCAGCGCAGCGAGCTTGCCTACATGACGCTCCATTGGTTCGACAAACCCGACCCACGCATCGAGCTGCGCACCACCGAGGTCGATATCGAACTCTCCAACGAGAACCCGCAACTCCGTTCCTCCTATATCGTGAAGGCGACTGTGGCCAATGTCGGCGGCACCGCCTCATCCTCGCTCGTGCGGTTCTACGACGGGAACACCCAGATCGGGTCGGATTCCGTCTACCTCACCCCCGACCAATCGACGACCGCCGAGATCATTTGGACACCGCTCAAAGCGGGACCACGCTTCATCAAGGTCGCCATGGACCCCGAAGATACCGTCGAGGAGATATTCGAGTTCAACAACCAGCCCATCAAGAACACGGATGTCTACTTCTTCTACGACGATATGGAGCTGGGTGCGGACAAATGGGAACACGACGATACCATCGTCCGCATCAACGGCGAATCCTCGCTCGAGTACATGCATCCACCGGTCCAGACCGACATCGTCGGTATCTGGAACGAGACCGAGAGCGAGGGGTTCCATCTCAATACCGAAGTGAACAACGAGAACCTCGACGATGTCTACCACAGCGCCTATTCGTCCTATCTCATGTTCGAGCAGCAAGGCCAACGGCACGTCCCCGTCGACGTCGTCATCACCCTCGACAACTCCGGCTCCATGAGTGGCGAATGGGAAGATGCACGCGACGCCGCCATATCCTTCGTCAATAACCTCTATCCCACCGACCGCTGCGCCGTCTATCAGTTCACCGGAAGCGGCAGTTCGGGCACCGATCCGATCCGCGAGATCGATTTCGTGCGCATGGGCGAGGAAAATGTCTTTGGCTCCGGGCTCAACGGGAAAGAGTATGTAAAGGACTGGATCGGCGATCCCTCCAACTATCAGGCGATCAGCAACACCTACACACCGATCTGGGATACGATCTGGGACGCGGTCGATTACGCCATTGCAAACTCACCCCCAGACCATGTCGCAACCGTCGTGCCTATGACCGACGGCGCCGACACCTCCAGCGATGTGAACAACTATAGGAACGACGACAATAATGAAATGCCCGACGGCGATTCGCTCGGTCGCGACGGACTCGACGATAGCAACACCAACGATGATTGGGCCGACCCCTACGACCCCGGCAACGACGGTGACGGCGGCATCTGTAACGTACCGATCCCGGTCTTCACCATCGGGCTCGGTGTCAACACCAATGCGGAGAACCGGCTCAAAGAGGTCGGACGCACCTCGAACCAAGGTTCGTACTATTACGCCCCCGGCGGGTCCGAACTGGAGACGATCTACCAGAGTATTTCCGAGACGATCCAAGATATCGCGCAGGTGCAGACACGCGCCGCCAGTCGGAGCGCGACCCGCGCCATCGTCGAACATTTCGCCGACGATTTCGAGAGCGGCGATTTCTCAGGTGGACCCTGGAACGCGCAGGGAGGATGGTCGGTCGAAAACAACGGTCGTGGCGGTGGCTCGAATGCAGAAGCCTCCGGCGACCTCAACGACCGGACCCTCACCCTCGATCGGAACATCGACCTCTACGATTCGACCAATACCCAGCTCACCTTCTATCACTACAGTTACAACACCGAAAGCGCGGACGATATGATCGTCGAAGCATCCGGCGACGGCGGTGGAACTTGGTCCGTGGTCGCTCAGTGGGACGGTGACGAGATCGAATACGGCTCCTATCACGAAGAGAACCTCGATCTCTCCGCCTACGACGGCGAGTCCGATTTCCGACTCCGGTTCCGATTCACCATGTCACAGAGTTCGGAGGGCTGGCGTATCGACGATATTCGTATCACTGGCTCCGCCGGTGGCTACGCCTCCGAAGACAACCCCTGGTCCGACGGCGATCTCAACAATATGCGCGATAAATATCTCACGACCGAGACCTTCAGTCTCACCGGTGCCTCCGCGGCGCGGCTCACATTCTATCATAAGTACAACCTCAAGCTCGGCGCCAACGGCGGTGTCGTCCTCGTCGGCACCGACTCCGACGGCGACGGCGATTTCACCTACGAATATGTGCAACCCACCCAGCCGTACCCGAGCAATATCCAGGTCGACCAATGGGCGAACAAGACCGACGATGTCGGCGTGCAGATGCGATGGGCGTGGAACGGCATCTCCGGCCACGGCGCGTTCACATGGGAGTATGTCCAAGTGAATCTCGACCGTTTCATCGGCGAGGACGCCGTCAGGATCAAGTTCCTTTACATCTACTGCGGCGGTGGGAACGGCTACGGCTGGGCTATCGACGATGTCGCGGTGAAAGTGTCGCGATCCGACGCGCAAGCGGTAGGACCCGCCTCGGCGGACCTCTGGGCGCTCTCGATTACCGATTCGTTCAGCGGCGATCACGCCTGGCTGAACCGCGACCCCGTTACCGGCCATCTCAAGGGCAGCCTCGATAACGCGCTCACCTCCGAGCTCATCGACCTCACCAACGCCATCCGCGCATCGCTCTCCGTGAAGCTCAAGTTCAATATCAATAACGGCAGCGGCCGCCCGCCGGACGGGTTCCGGCTCGAGGTCTCCTCGGATAACGGCATCACATGGCGCGCCATCAATTTCGGTGTGCGCGCGGCATGGGGCCTCTCCGGCACCGAACACAAGAGTTACACGGGGATCGACCTCGGCGATAACTGGGTCGACTCGAATTCGCTCGCCCGGGTGAACTGCGACCTATCCGGATGGGGCGGCGCGGTGATCAAATTACGATTCCGTGTGGTCACCGCTGCGGATGATAATCCATACTTCGGCTCCGACCATTACCAAGACCCCGACGCGTTCGGTGGCATCTTCGTCGACGACGTCGTCGTATCGGGACTTTCCTATTAACGCAACGGGAGGTGATCGAATGAGAGAGAGAACGAGAGACAAGCATCGAAATGGTTCAAAAAAACCCACTCATCGCACCCGTTGCCGGAGGCTTCCAGCGTTGCGACAAAATAGCGAGGCGGTCAGCCAAATCATCGGCGTCATCCTCACCCTCCTCATCACCGTCTCGCTCTTTTCCGCGCTGGGGTACTGGCTCATGACGGTGGAGACGCCGCCAAGACGCGAATATCTCTCACTCGACCATGATCTCGAACTCGACGCGGACGGAGTCGGTGGGTGGATCAACCTTACCCACGCCGGTGGCGACTCCATCGACCCAACATGGGTCTCCATCCAGCTCACCGTCGCAGGCCATCTCGATCGGCTCACGCCCGCCGATTCCACCACCGACCTCGGCAACGAGTGGGAGCTGGGCGAGACATTCACCTACCACGAAGATCGCTGGATCACGCGCTGGGCCACCATCGAGCTCACCGTCATCGACACGCGCGCAGGCGTCGAACTGCTCAGCCTCACGCTCCAAGAGGCGCAAGAGGGCGCAGAACGGCCCGTCATCGGGCTCACATGGGTCGAAGACGGCCGCGGACGGCTCACCTCGCGGCTTCCCTATAACGGTTCGTTCCGTGTCTGCGGCGTCATCTACGACCCCAATGGCGATATCCCGCTCAACGGGAGCGACGACCCCACCACCAACGGGTCCGTACTCGTCGATCTCGATGCAGTGGATCTCCCAAGCGACACGCCGATGCACGATTTCGACCGCGACGGGATATACAAGAGCGCGTATCAAGATTCCACGCTCGACCCCGACGAGGACGACGGGAATAAGACCGCCGTCATCACCGTCGAGGACCTCGCGGGGAATTCGAAGACGGCGAGCATCGAGTTCGCTATCTATACCCCCGCCGTCGTCGTCGGCACCGCACCGCGCATCGTCGCCGCATGGGCGACCCCGAACCCGGTGGCACGCGACGACGAGATCGAGCTCTTCGCGCGCATCGTCGACCCCGACGACAACCTCGACCACACCTCCGTGCGTACCGCATACGGCGCACTGGCCATCCCCACCGCCACCATGGGCTACGAAGGGATGGATATATTCTCTACACGTGCCACGATACCGATCGACACCACCGCCGGCGAATACAGACTCACCATATCTGCCCACGATTATAACCTCAATACGGTGACGCGCAATTTGACCGTGACGGTCCTCCCGGTCTTCGCACCAAATATCGTCGCACGCTATACCGCACCCGATCCAGTGGTCGTCGACGCGCCGTTCACGCTCTATGCCGAGGTGCGCGACCTCGACGACGACCTCCGCGAGGAGACGGTGACCGCCGATCTCATCGCGATCAATAGCACGCTCGGCACCCCACAACTGATCGAAAACACCACCACTGGCCTCTTCGAATTGACCACCACCGTCACCACGGCGATGGATGTGACACCGGGTGCATACACGGTGACCCTCCGCGCCGAGGACGAGCGCGGGCTCTCCGTTGCCAAGAATCTGTCGGTCCAGATCAACGACCAACGCGCACCGTCCATCGTCTATGTCGACCTCACCCCGAACCCGGTACGACGCGACGCGCGGCTGATCATCAGCGCCGTTGTGACCGATATCGACGAGAACCTGGACGCGTCAAGCGTCTACCTCGATGCCAGCGCCATCGGCATCACAACGCCGCGGCGGCTCTACAACAACGAGAGCGAGTCACGATTCGAAACACAGATCCGTATCCCTGCAGATGCCACCGTCGGGGTCGCCCAACTTCGTATCAACGCCTCGGATCACGCCGGCAACGAGAACTATAGCGCGGTCTCGCTCAGCATCGAGGAGGAATACGCGCCCCATATCTACAACGTATGGGCGGACCCCGCCATCGTCAACCGCTCCGCCACCGTTACCATCTACGCCGAGGTCCGCGACCTCGACGGCGATCTCCTCACCGACGCCGTCACACTGGACAATAGCTCACTCCACCTCTTCTCCCAGACCCCGCGCGTCATGACCTACGATGCGGGAAACGATCACTTCACCATCACCGACCGCATCCCCGCCGGGTGCGCGCTCGGCGCGCACGAGCTTGCGATCAGCGCCGAGGACGCCAACGGCAACCGCGACCAACAGCTCCTCACGATCAATGTGAACGGTCGCTTCGCACCCCAGATCATCGAAGCGAAGTGCACCCCGAACCCCGCTGCCCGAGGCGCCACGGTGACGCTCGAAGCGTATGTCTCCGACCCCAACGGTGACCTCCTCGACGGGTCGGTCTTTTTCGAGCTCCCCTCCCTCGGCGCAGGTATCGGCCCCACACAGATGACGCGAGCGGGGGCGGAGAACCGCTATCATGCCACATTCGACATCCCGATCACTACAACGGCGGGGAACTACTCGCTCACCATCAACGCCACCGACCAATTGGCCCAGGTGGCACAGGAGACCATCCAACTCACGGTCGAGCGCGACATCGCGCCCGAAGTGAGCTATGTCACACTCACTCCCTCGACCATAGAGGACGGCGATACGGTCACCGTGAGCGCGCATGTTCGCGACCTCGACGGCAACCTCGACCGAAACAGCGTCTACGCCGACCTCTCCGACCTCTCCATCGCAAACCTCGCCCTCACCTACGATCCCGCAACGGGGTGGTTCGACGGCTCAAAGGCGATCGCGCGATCGAGCGGCACCTACGAGGTCATCGTCTACGGCGCAGACGAGAACGGGAACACCGATTCCTATACCACCACACTCACGATACGCTCGCCCGCCGCGCCCACCGTACATAGTATCTGGGTCACACCCGACCCGCTGGCGCGCGGCGGTTCGTTCACCGTCTCCGCATATATCACCGACCCGAACGACGACATACAATTGGTCAGCTTCAATCTCCTCGGCCTATCTCCCTTCGGATGGATGACCGATCCTAACGGGGACGGGTACTATACCGCCACCTCAAATATTGGCGTCAGCACGCCCGTGGATGCATATTCGCTGCTCGTCACCGCCCAAGACGCAGAGGGGGGGTCGGATTCACGAACGATCGATATACGAGTCGGCTACGATTTCGCGCCCACCATCGCCGCGTCGGGCGCCACGCCGCATCCACTGACCCAGAACTTCCAGACGCTGCTCTATGCCGATGTGACCGATCTCGACGGTGACCTCGACCGGAACGCCGTTTCGGTCGACATCAGCGCGCTCGACCCTTCCCAGTCCACCCCGCTCGACATGAGCTATAACGCTACCAACGACCGCTTCGAGCGCCGGATCAACACCCCGGGGACCACGCCCGTCGGCGATCATACACTCGTCGTCACCGCCGAAGACCTTAAAGGCAATGTAGCGCGCCACAACCTCAGCGTTCATGTGAACGCACATGGCGCGCCGCGCATCCTCCTCGCGTGGGCCGAGCCGGACCCCGTGGCCCGCGGCGGCGATATCACCTACTTCGCGCACATCACCGACCCCGACGACGACCTCAACCACTCCTCGGCGAGGATCGAGACAGTGGGGGGCACGCTCATCGGAGCGTTGCACGACCCAGATGGTTCCGGCGTGTTCAACACCACCACCCTCAGCGCACCGATCGCCGCCGCTGCGGGCGAGCTTCAGCGCGTCGTACGCGTCGCCGACAATACCAGCAATATCGCGGAGAAGTCGCTCAATATTACCATCGAGAACGAATACGCACCCACCATCGTCAATACCGGCACATCACCCGACCCAGTCATCGTCGATAACCAATGCACAGCCTATGCATACATCCGCGACCTCGATTTCGATATCGATACCAACGGGGTGCGGATCGTCTCCACCGCGCTCGGTATCGATAGCGCGATGAGCTATCACGCCGCCCGCGATCGGTTCGAGTACGCGTTCACCATCGCCGACGAGCCCACCGGATATTACAACTACACCGTCGTCGCCACCGACCGGCGCGGCAATACCGCGTCGCAGAACGCAACGCTCACGCTCGTCGGCGAGAACGCGCCGGAGATCCTCACGCTCTGGGCGGAGCCGAACCCCGTTGCGCAAAACGGCCAGCTCGTCCTTTACGCGCGCATCTTCGACTACGATAACGATATCGAAACCGTCAGCGTGGATTGTTCCAACCTCAATATTTCCGCCCCGCAAGTCTTATCCGAGACCGCACGCGCAGGAGTATGGCAGAGCGCGCCGCTCTCGCTCCCGTTCGACGCACCGGTGGGGCGACAGA
>CAZSUE010000062.1:0-989 GCA_964609045.1 uncultured archaeon
AAAACCCCGGCCGCCGAGCTTACTTGGAACAGCTAATTAGATGGTTTATAGGTGGGAAAGTAGGTCAGACCGCTAACTTTTTAGCGGTTTATTGCCATGGATAAAAGAGATACTCCCTCCGATCGGTAATTGTATGAATGAATAATCGAGCGCCCGCCGTTCGGTGCGTCGCACCTGCACAGTGGCATGCGTAGCGGCGGCAGATTGTCATTTCGCCACGATCTGGAGCAGCAGTCGACTATTTAATATTTCACATCGGATCTGGCGAAGGTGTTGAAAACGCAGCGCCAGCCTGCGCAATAGTGCGTCATCCACCGGTGTCGCGTGCTGGTGAAATGTGCGGTCGGCGGCATAGCGTGCTCGGTGCCACGCAATATTTGTATATGAATTGTAAGCGAATCGTGTGCGATATATGGCAGAACAGTACCAAAATCTGAAATGTATTGAAATAACGCCTCGGCGCTCATAGATCGTGTCAAGGCGAACTCCCATGGTTGCCCGTCGACCATCATCACGCGCGATCCGCAGGTCAAACCATTCTCCCCGGGGCGAACGCGTACACGTACACGTACTCGTACTCGCAGTCGTGTGCGAGCTGGCGCTCATCGCCCTCGCGACGACGATCGCGCCGTACTCGGATCGCGCCGTCGGCACCGCCGCGGCCGCAGACGATGGCCGAGTCACCATCGCGCGCTTTGCGAGCTACAATACCACCGTGACGCTCGATGACGCGCCGCTCACCGTACGCTGGGAGGCGACGCCCGTGGTGGACGGAAACGGGACCGAAACCGAGAACGACACCGGCTCCGCAGCGGTGGCGTTCGCGGTCGACCGCTCCGGCGAACCCAGCCCGGTCATCTCGAAAGGCGCCGCCGCATCGGGCGAGGAAACGCTCGACCCCACAGCGCTGGACGCTGGTACCTACCGGCTCCGCTGGCAGAACCTCAACGGTACAATGATCGAGCTCGAGTATCGTCTCGACTATGGCG
>CAZSUE010000062.1:999-12943 GCA_964609045.1 uncultured archaeon
GGATACTCCGCGGTTCCAACCGGCGTGGGTGGCGTTCGCCATCTTCGTCGTCGGGTTCGTCCTCGTCACATGGGCCATGCGCAAGCGCGTAGAGCGCAAGAAGCAAGAGCGCGCAGAGCAGACAGAGAAGGATCGCGCACCGCCGGACCAACCGCAGGCACAGAAGCTTTTCGACCGTGACGATCGCTGAAACACCTCGATCCTCATCCAGCTCAAGAGCGGATTTGAAATGAACAAAGAACAAAATAGGAAAAGGTCGGAACGATGAGAACGAAAAGCAATACAAATAGACTTAGATCCCGCCGCAATCATCACCATAATAGCACAAAACCGATGCGAACGCTGCTTGCCAAGACGGTATGGCCCCCGCTCGTTCTCCTCCTGAGCGTCGCGCTCCTCGTCGCATTCGCTCCCGGGGCGACCGCTCACGCACCGACGGATATCACGCTCCAGTACGATCGGATCGAAGATACATTGACGGTGGAGATCGACCACCCGGTGACCGATACCTCCACGCACTACATCGAGCGGATCGTCATTGAGAAGAACGGCGAACCGTATGCGAGCTATAATTACTCGAGCCAGTCCAACCCTCAAGGTGCCACCTACGTCTACGATATCTCCTCCGCCGAGGGCGATATACTGACGGTGACCGTCTATTGCAGCATCTCGGGCACGGACACGGCGACGCTCACCGTGCCCGCCGAAAGCGCGGACCAGAACTCGCCGGAGATCACCATCCTCCATCCGGGCCCGGAGGATACGGTGCACGAAAAAGAGATCAATGCGTCGGGCACGGCCGCCGACGAGGAACAGCTCGACCGGGTCGAGGTGCGACTGAACGACGGCCAGTGGCGTCGCGCGGACGGGACCGATACCTGGGAGATCGATCTCGTTCTCCGCCAGGGCGAGAACACGATCACCGCCCGCGCCTACGATACGGCGGAAAACTGGGAAGAGGTCTCGATCACGGTCATCTACGAGCCGGAAGAGGACGAGGGCGAGGGCGAGGGCGATGGCGGCGCCACCCCGGCGCTCGGGTTCGCCCCGCTCGCAATGAGCGTTGCGCTCCTCGCGCTCCTCGCGTATCACTATCGCACGCGACGATGATCATTGATCGGAGCCAGACCCAATATAAAAGATCGTTCTGGAGGAACGAACCATGGATAGACGCGAAATATTGATCGACCGATTTGCAGCACAGCTCAAAGAACTGAACGCGACCATCGACAAATGACGCGCGCGGGCGAACAAGGCGAAGGCCGACGCGGCGCTGGAGGCGGACAAACGGATACGCGAACTGCGCGAGCGGCGCGAGAAGGCGCGGGAGAAGCTCGAGGAGCTCGAAAACGCCGGCGTCGACACCTTTCAGTCGCTCAATAGTGATCTGGAGGAACTCCTCTCCGATCTGAGATCGCCACCACGCTCCTAACGCTGGACGGCCAAAAAATTGGTTTGGAAGAACAGTCACAGTCACAGTACGACCGAAAAGTGAAGCCAAGTGGGAGTGTTAGTAATCAGATCGAAGGTGAAAGGTTCATTAAATTGGGCCGGAATATAGGTCCGTGAGCATATATCCGATCGTCCGTATGGTGAGGGTATGTATTATCAGTCGGTGTTCGAGGCGCTGAACGCAAAGGGCGTCAAATATATCGTGATAGGAGGTCTGGCGATCAATCTCCATGGCATCTATCGTCCCACCTTCGATCTCGATGTCATGATCGGCCTCGACCCGGAGAATACCGAGCGCTTCGTTCAGGCCATGGAAGAGATCGGTTATAAGCCAAAGATACCGGTGGATGCTCGACAGTTTACCGATGGAACGAAAAGGGAGGAATGGAAACGGGAGAAGGGGATGGTCGTGTTCTCCTTCTTCGATCCAGACCGACCCTATAAGATCATCGATGTCATGATCGAGGAACAGATCAAATTCGCCACCGCATACTTAAGACGGATCGAAGTCGAAGCCCGAAACACAACCATCCCAGTCGCCGCCATCGAGGACCTCATCCGATTGAAGAGGATCGCTGATAGAGAACAAGATCGGTTGGATATTCGAGAGCTGGAGACGATCATCGAAACCGATGCGAACAACTCCGGTGAGCGACCATGAGACGACCACTCTTTCGCTATGACCTCGTCAGCGACGAGTTGAAGGCGATCTATCGCGCGATGAGCGTAGAAGAGCGCTTGGAGTTACTCGAACAGCTCAACGAGTTCACATACCGAAACCAGATCCGCAGACGGAGCGCTCCCCTCGAGCATGACCGATTCCGCGAACATGACGATGAAAACTGAACGTGCACGAGACCCCCCTTCGATTTGAATTGATTGAATTGAATTGAATGAACATAGATCGTAGAGCGTTATGATCCACATGTGGCTGACCGAGAACTCGGGCGCGACCTCAGCTATACTTATACTTTACCCCAAAAGAGCAAGTACTAGAACCTCGGGCACATGTACGAAAACGGTTGTCGCCCCCCTCATCTGGTAGTGCCAGTAGATGGTGAGTGAATACGCTTGACTTACCTACTCCCCGCACGAGCGGCAACGATTGCATTGAGCGTTCGATACCAGTCCTCATCTTCGAGCCAGCCCTCTTGCACCGCTCGGACCATCAGCTCCGGCTCGCACCGCTCATCGAGCTCTTCCATGAGATGACGTAATCGCCCATGTGGGGAATTTCCATCCAATCGTATCCCGTATCGTTCTTCACCGGCGCTGGCAACGACTGCTTCGAGCGACATGGGAATAATAACGATGGTCACATGGATAGTATAGGATGGATCGGGACGCTGGATCTCGAAAACGCCAAAGGAGATCCCCCTCCTAAGACACTCGGACTGTAAATGAGATAGCGGCGTCATGATCGATCGGACCAATGGTTGAAAAGCGACTCCGTCCGAATCGTGGAGGACAACGAGCGAGAGGTCTCGAGCCCTTCCCGAAAGGTCCCGTATGATACGAGGGATCACTTTCTGTTTGAGATCATCTTTACCATTATCACCGAAAATGAAGGTGCTTTGTTTTTTTCTGATCCATCCCCCCCTCGGTCGAGCGACGATCTCCAGTAGCTTGCCCATATCGTTATTGAGGTACGATATTCGAGGGGGCGCAGATTCGAAAATAAGTTCCTCCAGCATCGCTGCATCGTTCTTACCTTCGGTAAGACATATCCTCAACTGCCGCGCCCCCACTCTCTATTGAATTCCATCTACACCCCGCGAAGATCGGTCCCGATCGTTTCGATCTCATCGAGTGCCTCGGTCCCCGAGAGGACTTCGGTCTCGATCGTTCCGACATCCTCTTTACGGAGGAAGCGAATGACCCGTACATCCTCGCTCACCCCCTTTTCTCGTGCGATCGCAAGAATACTATCGACGAAATCCGCCGAATGGGTCGTGAGAAAGAACTGGTTCGCTTTCGAACCATCTATGATCACTTCGGCGAGAATATCGGTATAACCGGGATGGAGCGACATCTCCGGTTCTTCGAGGAGGATGAGACCTTCACCCACCATCGCGAGGATCATACTCATCTTGAGGAGCGAGAGGAACCCGCTGCCCATTTGGCAGAGAGGAAGCGGATATTGCTTTCGTTGGAATTCAACGACCAATCCCTCGTCGATCTTATGGATATCATCGATATATTCGATCCTCTCGCGTAATAAATGAACGACCTGATCGAATAACCCCTCTTTGACGATGATATCGTGGTAATGCTCGATGAATTCGAGATCGGAGATCGTTCGGGGATCGAAGAAATAGTCGATCGATGACTTGCTAGTACGATATTGATAATTATAATAATTAGGCAACTCGAGCCCGTCTCCTTGCTGCATCTCGATCGAGAAACCGTCCATAAGGTAACCGATGGAAAATGGCTTCTCATCCCTCGAGATATCGAGGATCAGTTTGGGTGTTTCATCCAGTACTTCGATGAGCTGCTCGGCATGTTCATAGATACCGCTTATCTCCCGTTCCAGCTCTTCGTCTTCGGCAATACTATCATACATATCGAAGAGAGGTGATTCTTCCTCAAACAAGATCTCTCGAAGCTCTTTGAGAAAGGGTCCGATCGTCTTCCCGTCTCTGATCAAAGAGAAACGATCGGCCAATTTCCGTTCGATCCTCTTCCTAATAAAACGTCCGGCCCGATGGACGATCGTACGGATTGTCTTAGACCTGGTGAGAAGTTGTTGGCTGATCTCCATCGAAAGAATATCATATAACGATGCCAGGTTATAATCCTCAGCTTGTCCCAGTTTACTCCGATGGGTCATCAATCGCCATTCGGTGTTGTCTGGAAAGGTCAGGGATACTGCACCCTCATCTGCGTTTGCCCGGACGAAGTAGAGAGGGTTGTAACCTTTCGTTTTCAATAAATAATCGATGACCCTCCCATTGCTGGTGTGTTCCCCCCAAATCCTTCTCCTCTTGATGCTTCGATGTGATCGGTGAGGAAATGATCGACCGCCCGTTTCCGACAGGGATACGGTCTGTTGACCGATCTGGGTGAGTACGAGGAGAATAGCCTCGAGAAAGGAGGATTTACCGGAGTTGTTCGGCCCGACGAGGATATTGATTCGAGATGGTTCCACCGATGCAAATGGGACTCCCTTGAAGTCTTCGATCGTTATTGAGGTGAGGTGCGAACTTTTACCGCTATCCATCATCTAAGTAACTCACGAAGCGCTACAAGTGGTTTGTGGTCCTACATCTTATCGTGAGTAGAGTAAGAAAAGAAATCCATCAAGAACCGATATGACCTCACCCATCCTATTCCACCCCGGGAAGACAATCGTAGACGATCTGCGCATCCACCGGCCGAAACTTCATCTTGTACCGCGCCACCGACGCGACCCACGACGGGCCGTCGTTCACGAACGCGATACCGTCGCGCGCAACATGGTGCCATGCGACCACCTGAGCATACTCCGACAACCCGCGATAGCGCCGATCGGCCAGCCCCACCGTATGCGCCGCCGCATCCGTCCCAAGCCGATAGAGGCACTCGAGCGCCACCACGCGCCCTTCATCGAGAAAAACATAGGCCCAGTGCTCACGGCCAGCGCGGTCCGCACCATCGCTGGAACCGTAATAGCGCACCGCATCTTTGCTTTTTTCCACATCGAGGTACGCGTGCGCGTCGGCGCCGAGCCGGTCCTTCCGCCACTGTGCGATGAAATGGATCGAGGGCATGACGAGCGCTGGCTCGAGCAAAACGCATCGGATCGCGGGATGATGGCGCTGCAGCCGCCGCACCTTCTCGCGCACCTTCTTCAACGCGCTCCCCGCAAGCGCCGCCTCCAGCTCACCACCATACGGCCGGATATCGAAGATGAGCTGCTGAAAGCGCCGCGTGCGCACCGGCGCGTACGACGCGAGCGCGTCGCCCCGCACATTGCGCACCCAGACCGGCTGATCGGTGAAATGATAGAGATACCGCACGAGCTGTTTCGCAATCGGGACCGCTTCCGGCCCTCGCGGCCGGTTCGATCGGTAATGCGGTGCATGGCCCCAGCGGCAGAAGAAGACGAGGTTCGCGCCGTCGAAATAACGATACGCGCGTCGGCGACCGGAATCGAAATAGAGCCGGATATGATCGAAACTGTCCTCGTAGTTCCTGGTCCGTTTTGGTATGAACGCCTCGTAGCGCGCCGCGTCCGCATCGGAGACCGGTTCGATGTACGCGCCCATCGCGTCGAGCGTTGGGACCGACCCCGGACGCCTCACCCGATACCCCCAAGGGGCCAGCGCCAGCAGACCGGCACCGACATCCGCGCAGTTCCGCACGGCGCTATCGCCGCCAACATTCTCCCGGGCGTCCACCGATCAGCTCTCATCCTCGAACTCGCTATCGTCGAACGCATCACCGTCTGCGAACTCGTCATCGAACTCGCCATCGAACGCACTGGCCCAATCACTCTCATCGCCGAGGTCCTCGATCTCATCATCCGTGAACGCGTCGAAGCCGTCCAATTCGTATGCATCGGCATCCCATGCCGTATCATCGAACGCACCCGCCCAGTCCTCCGTATCCACTTCCTTTGTACCGAACTCGTCGGCGACCGGCTCGTCATCGCCATATTCATATTCATACCCTTCATCCAACGCATCGTACGCGGCGCCGGACCCGAACGCGTCCTCGGTGGTTTCGTCGTACGCCTCAACTGGCTCCTCCTCGTATCCAGCGCCCGGTGGTAACGCCACCGATCCGTCCACTGATGCGGACTCCAGTTGCGGCGGCTCTTCGGACGGCGCCGTCCCCAGCATCGGCTCATCTTCGTCACCCGCTCCCCATTCGTCGTATGGCGCTTCGAGCTGCTCCGGGAGGTGGTCGGCGGCATGCAGCGTCGCTTCCTCCGCCCACGCCTCGGTCTCCTCATACGGCGCTCCTATCTCTTCGTCCACGCGCTCCTCGATTCTCCCCGCGTCGAACGCAGACCCACCCTCTTCGGCGAGGTATGACGGCCCACGCTCGTCAGGGGCAGCCCTTCGCCGAAGGACGAGGACGAGAAAGGGCACAACGACCACCGCGATAACGATGATAACGATAACGATGAGCCAGAGCAGCCAGCCCATTCTACCATCGTCAGCATCGCTCGTATCTTCGGTCGGTTCCCCGACCTCATTCAGCGCACGGTCCGTCGCCGCGAGCGTGAGCGTGCCGTCCGCGGCCAAGGTGCGGTTCGCCAGCGTGCGCGTCTCGTACCCCTCTTTCGCCACGACGATATCCACGCGCGCGCCGCGCCATCCGTCCGGTACGGCATCGAACTGCGCCCAACCAGATCTATTCGTCAACGCCTCCACCGTCCTGCCGTCGTGGACGATGGTCACCGAGACATTGTCCAGCGCGTTGCCGTCCATATCGGAAAACGGCCCGATCTCGAGCGCGAATGTGAGTGCGCGCGCCTCGAGTGTCGCGTTCTTCCAAGCGGTCGCACCATCGGCCAACGAGAATGGACCAACGGTCGCGCCCTCGTATCCACCCTTCGCAAGATCGATCCTATAGTCACCCGCGTCCAGTGCGGCGAAATGATAGGCGCCCGCAGCGTCGGTGCTCGTTGCTCCGATCGCACCCACTCCTACGCGTATCAGCGTTACCGAAACCCCCACAAGCGGTGTTCCCGCGCTGTCAGTGACCCAGCCTTCGATGCGCGCGGGCTCCGCGGCAACCGCCTCGAGCACCACGCTGTGGTTGACCACGCCGCCAATATCCTCCATAGAGAGCGACGCTGTACTGAACGCATTCCGGTAGCCGCTCTTTTCTATGCTGAAATGATAGGTCGAAGGAGCCAACCCCGCAAAGACCGCGACACCGGCCTCGTCGGTCGTACTCTCTCTATCTGTCTCGTTGAGACGCACATTCGCGCCCTCCAACGGCGAGCCCGCGGTATCGGTGACCACCACCCGCACGCTCACCATGCCGGTGCGGTTGAGGATGATAGAGAGCGCTTCGGTACCATTCGGCGCGACCTCGACCTGCATGGTGCGGTTCTCGTAGCCCATCGCCAAAAATGTGAGAGTATAGTTAGTCGGCGCGAGCTCCCAGAACCCGAACCCACCCGTCAAATTGGTACGGTCCGTCAACCCCAGCTCACTCACCGTCACCGCCACATCCACCAGCGGCGCACCAAAATGGTCGGTGACCAGCCCGACGATGGCACCGGTCTCCGCTATACGCGAAAGCGCCACCGTCAACCCGGTCACAATGGGGTCGCCCTCATACAACGCGATCCCATCGAGCCGATGCGTCAGATAGCCACTGGCGGTGAACACGAGCGTGTAGTTCCCAAGCGGGAGCGCACCAAGCATAAACGAGCCGTTCGCCGCGCTGGTCACGGTCCTGACCACCACCCCATCCAGTTCAGCGGCGACCGTCACCGCACCGATCACCGCGCCGGAACGATCGGTCACCCACCCCGCGATCATACCACGATGCGCGGCCACAGGCGTCGCGTTGACCACCACCAGATCGACTTCGTACTCGTTTTCCGCACGATCCACGCTGGTCACCGCGAAGTAATAGACCATCCCGTTGCTCAACCCGGTCACATTGAACCGTTCGTCGCCGGTCGTTACCGCATGCGCAGCTTCACTCGCGTTCACGAACGGTCCGGTACTGTAATAGAGACGATAATGGTCGTGGTCCGGTGCCGCAGACGCGTTCCATTCCAATACCACGAACCCGTCCCCTGCGGTCACCACCGCGATTCCCTCCAATGGCGCCGGCGGGGTGACATCCGGCACGGTGCGGTTGAAGATGTCGCTCCAGACCGGTCCGTTCCCCGCACCATCGACGCTCCCTGCACGGAAAAAATAGGTGGCGCGCTCCGTGAGGCACGGCAGTTCGGCGTGATGGAAGCGCGTGTAGCTCGTGTTCTGATAGCCCGGGAGGAGCGCGCGGCGCACTTCGAGATCCGATGCATTCGTGGCCAGCTGCACAATGGTGGTGGCGGGTTCGTCGGTGGTCCATTCCACCACGAGCGTGGTGTTGAGAAAGAAGATGGAGATATTGCCGATGCTCGGCGGCGCCGTATCCGCCGGCGGGAGCGTGGTGAAGTTCCCCATCGAGCCGGATGCCGTGTTCGCCGCAGCGGAGAGGTCGGTGGCGGTGACGACATAGTAATACAAAGTCGCACCCGAGAGCCCGTCGATCAATAGAGTATGGTTCGTCCCCGCCATCGTCCCATTCGCGAACGCACCCAGCGCCTCACTATCGCCGTACGCGATACTCACCAGTGCGGGTTCGTCGGTGGTCACATGAATGGTCGCGTTCGTACCGCCCACCACGACCGTTACCGCGACGATTTCCGGCGCGGTGGTATCCGCCGTGGCCAAAGTAGTGAAGTTCAAAAGCGCCGACTGCGCCGTATCGCCCGCATCGGTCCAGACCAGCACTTGGTAGTGATAGGTCGTGTTCGACGCCAGCCCGTCCAATAAGACCATCGCGTTGGCCATCTCGTCAGTGCCGTTGAGATGATCCGTATTCACATTCTCCGATGCGACCGACCAGTAGAGCGTCCACATCACCGGGACATTGGTTGACCAGCTGATGGTGGCCTGCGTCATGTCCACCGCGGCATCCGGCCCCACGGTGAACACGGGCGCCACCGGTATCGGCTCCAGCGCCACCGCATAGAGCGTAATCCCGTCGCTCGTCAAGTTCAGCTGGGCCCGATACTCCTCGTACTCACCCGGGTACGCCGCGCTGGCGTTCACCACCAGCTCGAAACGGCCGCCGCCGCCGAACGCGAGATAGTAGTTGCCGTTGGCGCCGCTCAGCGTCGTGTTGGCCAAAGTGCTGTTCGAGAACCAGTACACCGCGACGGAAACATTCGCAAGCGGCGCGCCGGTCGATGCGTCGGTCACCCCACCGGTCAGCGCCGTTACATCGGCGACACCCACAGTGACGAGCCGCGTCATCATATCGTTCGATGCGTTCCCGTCACCGGCCACCGTCGCCGTCACCCCGATTTGATAGCTGCCGGTGGCAGTCGGCGCGGGCCAGACGAAGGTGTACCGGTCGCCGTACGCCACCGGCAACGCCACGGTCGCACTCGCGTTCCATCGGTAGTTCGGGTCCGCCGGCGCGGTGATGGATACACTGATCGTCACATTGTCCAGCGCAATATTCCCTAAATTGCCAACATCCACCACGATGCTGTGATTCTCGCCCGGTGCCAGCGTGGCACCTTCATCGGGTGCGACGAACGCGAGCAGCGCGGCGTCCACCGCCTCCTCGTAGACCGGCCAGTCATAGACCGTATTGTCGTCCAATGTCGATGGCGATTCCTCACCCACCGTTGGCATGACCGTAAGGTTGGTCTCCAGCTCCGCGGTGCCGTTATAGCTCCAATGGCCGAACATACCGCTATAGCTTTCGCCCGGCGCGAGTGTCGGCGTGACCAGCCCGGTCTCGTATACCACCGTTTCCGTCCCATAGAGCGTGATGGTGAGGTTCACCTGCAGCGGCTGCGCGTAGTTCCCCTCGTTCTCCACCGTGTATGCGATGGTGATGTTCGTCCCCGGCGCGAGCTCGAACGGCGGCTCCAGCGCGATATGCGGCTCCAAACCACAGACGCGCTCGACCAGCGCGCCGAGGAGCGCGTCGCGCGCTTCCGCACCGTCCACCTCCGCCAGCGGCGTCGGCACGAGGGCGACGCCGTAGGTCGCGCCAGCAGCGGCGGACTCACCCTCGTAGAGGATACCCGCCGAACCAGCCGTCGTATTGGCGCTATAGGAGAGGAACGCGGTAACATTCGCCTCATACCCGCCGAGCGCGCCGACCTCGTCGAAACGGCCCGGCTCCTCCGCAAAGTCGTCGTAATAGACCGAATACGACGCGCCCGCGGTGAAAGTGCCGTTCACGCCAAGGAGCGTCTCGGCAGTATCGTACGGCGTGCGGTCGAGGTAGTCCATCCGCAGATGATCCGCGATGAAGCTCCCCGGTGTCTCGCCCACGCCCGCATCCGCATCGTCGGCGGCATAGAGCGAGAAGAGGAGCGAGCCGAAGAAGATGACGCGGCCGCCCGCATCGAGGTACGCCGAGATGTTCGCGATATCGGCGGCGAGGAGGGCGCGTTCATAGTACGATCCGATCGTCGGCACGCTCCAGACCACGCATTCGTACGCGCTCATCTGCGCGAACGACGGCCCTGCCAGCGCGCTGTCGTTGACGCTGTAGAGGTCGTAGCGGTGACCGTTGGCCTCCAGCGCCTCACCGATGGCACGCTCGTACCCGCGTCCGTCCGAAAGCGCCGTTCTCCCGTTGTCGTCGTCGACGAGAAGGATAGTGGGCCGGAACCGCTCGTCGGTTTCAGTGACCAGCTCGTACTCGGTAATGGCCGCGTCGGCGATATCGGCGATGTTCACCCACTCCGCGGCGGTGTTATTCATAACGACGATGTCGTCGGGCGCATTCACCGAGACGCCGATGGTGAAGTTCCCGCCAACCGACGGCTGCCAGTGCCAGACCGCAGCGGCGGTGTCATTCCCCTCGCCCATCGGCGCCAGCGTGCCCACCGATCGTGAAACGGTATGCACCGTCACGCCGGTCTCATTGGTGATACGGAGATGGACGGTGACATCCTCCGCGAGGTTGCCGGCGTTGACCACGGTGGCGTTGATCGTCAAGTTCGTACCCACCGGATAGACCGCCTCCGTCCCGAACTCGTGCCCGAACCACTGCAGGACATTCTCCATGATCGTAAGCCGCGCCTCGTCCGTTGCCAGCGCTTCGTAACAGAACGAGAGGAAAACGAGCTGATAATCGGCGGTCTCGGCGCGCACTCCCGCGATATCTGTTTGGTAATTGAAGCACGGTGTCGCAGCCATATCGCCACTGGGGATCGATACGCCCGCAGAATAGTACTCGTTGTCCGCGCCGGTGCCGCCGCTGAGCGCGAGCGTCCCGAGCCCACCGGTGATCGGGTCGCCCGCGACACCAGAGACCGAATACTCCTGCGTATCGCGCGTGTAGGTCGCGTGCAAATAGTCGGTTGCGAACGCGTTCGAGCCGAGGTCGTACGCGATCTGCTCGCCGGTGACAAAGAGCTTCCCGCCGCCGTCGAGGTAGCTTGCCAGTGCGCGCTGGTCCGCGCTCCCTATCGTATCGTAGAGCTCCTCGCCACAGAACCATATCACGATATCGTACCCCATGAGCTCGGACGCCGTGGGGCTGCCCGAAACATCGGTATCCCATCGCTCGTAGCCCACCCCCAACGCGTCGAGCGGCGCGGTGTACCAGGGCGTGACATCGAGGTCGCCGTCGTCGATGCTGTCGTCGTCGTCCACGAGCAGGACCGAGCGCGAGGTGCTGGCGTTCACCGGCGCAACCCGCAGCTCGGCGATACCGATATCGACGATATCGCAAATCGTAATGACGATCGAGGCATGATCGTTCGCGGGCACTTCGTCGCCCTCGAGGTCGATGGAGC
>CAZSUE010000063.1:0-12912 GCA_964609045.1 uncultured archaeon
GCCTTGAACTCTGCGTTTGAAAAATCCACATCTTTGTGGAATTCAAAATTACTTAGATTCACTTCTTTTAACTTATATCCTGCAAAATTGTAGCGTCCTTCATCAACTTGTCTGTGAAAACGCTGAGTACACTCATCCATCAATCCGAGCTTGTCTTTTTCCTCAACCGTCTCGTGGAAAATGCAGAGCTTTCTCCCGACTAACGGATTTCGTTCGCAACCAAAATACTCGCACATCGTCGCCCCTCATGACCGCAATCGAAACTGAACCATATAATATAAAACTGTTCAGTATTGGATTCAGGTTGCCGACAGCGACCGAACTACTCGGCCAGCGGCATGAATATAAACCGATGCCGGTGGTCGCCCGTTTCATAGCGCCCGATCTTCATCCCGATTTGGATCGCGCCGCACCGCGTAGTCGCGCGCGGTTCGCCCCTCTCCTCAACCTTACCCCATCTTCGACCGCTGGATCACGCTATCCTCGACATTCACATTCACGCGCTTGGTGACCGTCCTTTTCCCCGCGCCGTTCGCACCCGGCGCGCCCTCGCCGAAGAGGAAGTTGCTGCGCTGGATGATGCTGTCCTTGATATCGATATTGGTGACAAGCTGCAGCGGTTTCTCCACGCCCTTTTCGAGAAACTTCTCGTCGAGATGGCTCCCGAGCTCGGCGAGGAACCCGGTCAGCGTCTCCGGGCTGCTCGTCGCGATGTGGAACCCAAGCGAGTGCGTTTTCTCCTGCGCGATGATCTGGACCACGATCTGCGTCTTCTTCACCTTCGTGATACCGTAATAGTACGCCTCGATCCGTTTGCGATCGCGGGAGCGGTATTCGCGCACGAACTTGATATCGTGCATCTGCACCACTTCCCGCGCGATATCCATGGCACGCCGGATCGGGATGCCGTACGGGATCGTGAAGATCTTGGAATCGTTGACCCCCAGCTTGCTCTCGATGAGGTTGCGCAGCATGGCGGGGTTCGCCTCCTCCTTCGTAAAGAAGATGGGGCAGACGACATTCAGCTGCTTCTTGCGCATGGTCGCGGTCATCAGCCGCCCCGCGGAATTCTTGAACGCGAGCGTGCCGTCGAGATCGGAGGTGGTGCACATCTGCGGGTCGAGATAGAGCGCCAGCGAGCGTTTCTCTTTCGGGCTCACATTCCCCAGATGGATCTCGTTGCCCACCATCATATAATCCGGCTCGATATGGCTGATGCGAAAGACCTTCGTATCGAAGATCGGCGTGAAGATCGTGTCGGTGATCACCGCGCTCGATTCGTTCACCACCCCGATCTTGACCCGGATGAACCCGGCGAAGAACTCGCTTTCCCGAAGGATCTTGAGCGAGGTCGGCTGCTGCGTCGTCAACCCGGTGGTCTCCACCCATATCTTCTTTCGTTCGCGCATCCGCTTCTTCGTCATCGGGTGGAGGTAGTCGATCGTCGTATTGACCGGTATCGAGCCCTCCTTTTCCGTGACCAACCCGCATTCGAGCTCTTTCGTCTCGCCCGGACGGATGAACGGGAGGGTATCGAGCTCGTCGAAATCGAAGAACTTGCTGCTGAGTTTGATGGCGACATCTTTCGCCGCCACCTTCCCTGAGTTCGAGATCCGCACCGTACTCTTACACACCTGGTTCTTGACGAGGCATTCCACCGGTATCGCAAGACTGATGAGCGGCTTGCCGCTCTCTCTCATCTTCTCGATCTTGGCGAGGATATCGTGGCAGAGCGCACTGGCTTTCTCGTACGCGCCGTTCGTGAAGAGCTCCCGTGCGTCATCGTGGAGCGATGCGACCTCGGCGACATAGAGGAGGTCGCGGTACTTTTCGAGCGTGGCGCCGACGCGCCCATCCAGCTCGCGGGCGGTCTCGTACCGTTTTCGCGTACGCGTAAGTTCGGCGGCGAGCTGCTCCTCGAGAAGATCGAACTCGGCGAACTGCAATTGCTTGAACCGCCGCTTCAGCTCCCCCAGCCGCCGTTTCGCCCCGTCGTCGATCCGTATGCCTTTCGAGCGATAGGCGTCGATGGTCTGCGCGATAGCGTCGAGTCGGGGTCGCCGCCGTTTCAGCTTCGTCCGCACCTCCTCGATATGCTGGAGATCACCTTTCAATTTACTATACGCACGTTTCAATCGCTTGCTCATGATCGCTTCCACCTACATTAGAAATTGGGGGTCAGGGATCGGAGGCTGGCCCGCTCGCCCCCCTCTTCTTTGTTCATGCACGTTGATCTGCGACACTGGATTTTTCTCGTTCTCTGATGAGTGGTTCTCGTTTATTCTATCGTATCTGATATGACATTCCAGTGCCGATCTGGTTCTTTCTTCCTTCACGGCCGCTTCCGTTTATATTGTTCGAGCGTGTCGTCGAACGGGTTCGTTTCGACACCGAGCTCTTTCAGATCTTCCAGCACATCCTCGTACCGGTCCACCGTCTTCACATAGTTCTTCTCGAGCAGCTTCTCCGAGGTGATTTTCAGGTTGAGCACGACCATGACGATGATGGAGACGACGATGACGCTGATGATAATGAGGAGGAGCGCGTTATCGTCCAGCTGGCCCAGCAAACCTCCTCCATCGTCGTCGGTATCCGCCTTCGAACCGGCGTCCGTCGCCTCCTCCCAACGTTCCGGGTCGTCGGGGTATGCATCGAGCTTCAGCCCGGAGTTCGAATCTGCGGCGCTCCTCCCGTCGTTCCAGCGGTCCGGTGCGCCGTCGCCGTCGGAATCGATACTGGCCGCGGGGTCGGTGGGGAACGCGTCGGCGATATCGCCCACGCCGTCGTGATCGCTATCCACCGTGTCCCCCGCACCGCTGGCGTTCGTGGTGAAGCTCAGATCGTCGCTGAGCGTGGGGCCGTTCCCGTACGCGTCGGTGGCACTGACACGGACATGATAGCCTGTGGAGGGGGTCAGCCCCGTCAAAGTCACACTGTGCTGGACAGTGGCCCGCCGCCCCGTTTCGAGAGAGCCGTAGCTGGTATCGGTGCCGTATTCGAGGGTCGAGTTCGCGGGCTCGTCGGTGGTCCAGACGATCACCGCAGCACTATCCGATGTGGAGAGGATGGTGGGTCCCGTAACGATGCGCGGCGGGATGCGATCTTCACCCGCACCCGATGGGTCCACGGTGACATTGATGGTGACCGTATCTTTCACAGTATTCCCATATGGGTCCACGGCGCTGATGTAGTAGGTCGTATTCCCCTCCGGTGCGGTGACGGTCGTCGAATGCAACCGTCCCCCCTCGCCGTTGGTGAACTGATCCGCCGCGCTCATGGCGTCGTAGCCCTGGTCGGTGGTGGACCAGCGGCAGTACGCATCCTCGTCGGACTCGACGGCGAGGACCACCGTTCGATTGGTCTGGGTGCGATGGGGTTCCACGGCGGTGAGCGTGGGCGGTTGCAAATCGACACCAAACGAGGTGGTCGTACCGGGTTCACCGTCATCGGCATCGTGTGGTGTGAGTCGGAGGGCCACATCGGCGAACTCGCCGCTCCCAAGGTCCGCCTTTGCGTCCCAGATATAGGTATGGAGGATGCCGCTGGGTGAGCTAGTGAGCGCGCTGGTGCCGTCACCGTTTGCAGCTGCAGTGGCCGCTCGATAGTCCGTATCGCCCACGCGGTACTCCACGCTGATCGCGCACTGGTCCCCCTCGTCGTCGAGGAGCTGATAGCTGACCGATACCGTGGCGCCCCAGACATTATCGCCGTTGCCGTTGCCAGCGCCTTCATCTCCGCCCATGAGCTCGAGATCGGTGATGCTCGGTGGTGCATTGGGGTCGATGGTCAGATCGAACGGCCAGCATTCAAATGGCATTCCGGGGTTTTCATCCTCCGGCGTGATCCGGACGATGATATCCGAGAATTCGCCGCTCCCGAGATCCGCCTTCGCGTTCCAGAGGAAGATATGACTGACCCCCTCGGTCGAGGCCTCCAATGCATGCACCCCGTCGCCGCCGTCCGCACTCGTCGCCGGGTAAAATGTCATTTGGTCGGTCGAATAGCTCACCGCGATGCGACAGGGGTCCTCATCGTGGTCGGAGAGAATATAGCGGATCGTGACCGTCCCGGGAGGGAGATCCTCGCTATCGAAGAACAGCTCCATATTCATGATACCGGGAGGAGCATTGCCGATGGTCACCGTGGGCGAGGTCACCAGTTCGCCATAATCGTACCCGTCGTAGGGACGGATGGTGCAATACCAGCGCTGGCCTTCCGCCATCTCACCCCACGAAATATACCGCCAATCGTTGTATTGCGACTGGAGAATGTTATTTTTGAACCACCGTACCTCCGAGCGATCCTCGGTATAATAATCGGGGTCCTGAAAGGAGTAGACGACCTCGAGACCGGTGAGCGATGTCGGGTCTTCGGGCATGAGCTGCACCGATTCCACGCTGGGCGGTGAGTTGGGTGGGCATACGGTGCTCGTGCCCATGGAGTAGTCGATGTCGTCATCGTAAAGATCAGTATCGATCGGCGACACCGCATCGACCATATCGGATTCGCCTAATAATTCGATGGGCTCGCCCTTACCCGGATCGTTCATGGCGATGCCCACCGTGAACCGCATCCAGGAGGCGTTCCCCAGCTTATCCATGGCGATGCTCGCTTCCACGCTGTCATAGGAGCTATCGAACCAACAGCTGCCCGCAGGTTCCCATTCGTCCCCCGTGGTCACCTTCACGCCGTCGTCGTGATTGATCTCGACATTATATTCCGCATATTGCTCCGGGTTACCCAATGTTGTTTCGGACCACTCGCCGATAAAGTCCATCTCCGTATCGGTGGAAGAATTGTCCGTATCGATGGCCAGTGCGATATACGGCTTGGGGGGCGTTATGTGGTCGTGGGTAAGGTCGGCGAAACGCGCGAGGAGGTAGAGATAGTCCCAATCTGCGGTCAAACGGAGCTCTACGAGCTCGCAATCCAAATAACAACCGTGTTCGTAGGTTTCAATTTTCGCATCGTAAGGATCGTCGGTCCAGATCAGTTCGCCTTTCGATACGACGCCGGTGTTCTCCTCCGCGGACGGCGTGCCCTGCCATTCCGAAGGGTCGCCGTCGATGTGAATATAGCTGTGCCGACTCTCGCTTCTGGCGTTTTCTGCGGTCGTTGTCGTTGACTTTGTCGCGGCGGAGGCTGTCGCCGTTCCCATCCCCGCCGGTTGGAGCGTGGGGTGAAGAGGGAGCGTCACGAGCGGCCCGATGGCGAGGAGGATGGCGCAAAGGAGGATGACGTGTCGGAAGAACCGAGTTGAACAAGTGAAAATCATCGATATCATCTCGCACCATTCTTCGACAGGGTCGGGTCAAGCGTCACCCACACTCGCGTCCACTCCCTGCCTGAAAGTGGTGAGGAGTCAGGTAATATAAAGATGGATTATATTTAAGTTCTGGGGGGTATCCCATTAGTATCGTGGTCGATGGGTTATGTTCGGCGAACGATGAATGAACGAACGAATGAACGAAATGAAACGAGAGAATCGTATACCCCTTTTTACGGCCGTTTGCGTTTATATTGTTCGAGCGTGTCGTCGAACGGGTTCGTTTCGACACCGAGCTCTTTCAGATCTTCCAGCACATCCTCGTACCGGTCCACCGTCTTCACATAGTTCTTCTCGAGCAGCTTCTCCGAGGTGATTTTCAGGTTGAGCACGACCATGACGATGATGGAGACGACGATGACGCTGATGATAATGAGGAGGAGCGCGTTATCGTCCAGCTGGCCCAGCAAACCTCCTCCATCGTCGTCGGTATCCGCCTTCGAACCGGCGTCCGTCGCCTCCTCCCAACGTTCCGGGTCGTCGGGGTATGCATCGAGCTTCAGCCCGGAGTTCGAATCTGCGGCGCTCCTCCCGTCGTTCCAGCGGTCCGGTGCGCCGTCGCCGTCGGAATCGATACTGGCCGCGGGGTCGGTGGGGAACGCGTCGGCGATATCGCCCACGCCGTCGTGATCGCTATCCACCGTGTCCCCCGCACCGCTGGCGTTCGTGGTGAAGCTCAGATCGTCGCTGAGCGTGGGGCCGTTCCCGTACGCGTCGGTGGCACTGACACGGACATGATAGCCTGTGGAGGGGGTCAGCCCCGTCAAAGTCACACTGTGCTGGACAGTGGCCCGCCGCCCCGTTTCGAGAGAGCCGTAGCTGGTATCGGTGCCGTATTCGAGGGTCGAGTTCGCGGGCTCGTCGGTGGTCCAGACGATCACCGCAGCACTATCCGATGTGGAGAGGATGGTGGGTCCCGTAACGATGCGCGGCGGGATGCGATCTTCACCCGCACCCGATGGGTCCACGGTGACATTGATGGTGACCGTATCTTTCACAGTATTCCCATATGGGTCCACGGCGCTGATGTAGTAGGTCGTATTCCCCTCCGGTGCGGTGACGGTCGTCGAATGCAACCGTCCCCCCTCGCCGTTGGTGAACTGATCCGCCGCGCTCATGGCGTCGTAGCCCTGGTCGGTGGTGGACCAGCGGCAGTACGCATCCTCGTCGGACTCGACGGCGAGGACCACCGTTCGATTGGTCTGGGTGCGATGGGGTTCCACGGCGGTGAGCGTGGGCGGTTGCAAATCGACACCAAACGAGGTGGTCGTACCGGGTTCACCGTCATCGGCATCGTGTGGTGTGAGTCGGAGGGCCACATCGGCGAACTCGCCGCTCCCAAGGTCCGCCTTTGCGTCCCAGATATAGGTATGGAGGATGCCGCTGGGTGAGCTAGTGAGCGCGCTGGTGCCGTCACCGTTTGCAGCTGCAGTGGCCGCTCGATAGATAGCGCCGTCCATGCTGTAGCTGACGGCGAGGCCGCAGCGGTCGCCCTCTGCGTCTCGGAGCTGATAGCTGACCGATACCACCGGCCCCCAGACCCCACCTGCTTCGCTCTCTCCGAAAAGCTCGAGCGCGGTCACCCACGGCGGTGTATTGGTTGCGAACGCGACATCGAACGGCGGGCTCGTCGCCGGTGTGCCGGTGGCTTCGTCCTCGTCCTCCGGTGTGATCTGAACGGTGATATTCGAAAACGCGCCCTCGCCGAGGTCCGCCACGGCGTTCCAAATATACTGATGCGCCACTCCTTCGGGCGAGGTGTTCAGTGCGCTCACGCCGTCACCGACACCATCCCCGCCGTCGCCACCGGTTGCCGCGCGGTACTCCGATCCAGCGGACGCATAGCCCACCGAGATCGTACAGCGGTCCCCGTCGTGATCGGCGAGGAGATAGGTGATGGAGACCGATCCGGCGGGAACGCCCTCGCCTTCGGGGTCGACGTCCACCGCGATGTTTGCGACCGTGGGAACAGCATTGCGGACGGTCACCGTGGGAGCGGTGACAAGTTCGCCGAAATCGATACCGTCGGAGGGGTGCACGGTGCAATACCAGCGTTCGCCCTTCGATGTCGCGGTGGCGGGGAGCGTCGTTTGGTTGTGGTAGCCCGCTTCGAGGGTCCCGTTTCGATACCAGCGTATCTCCGAGCCCGATTCGGTGTCACCGTCCGCGTCGTCGAAGCGATAGTCGATGGAGAGCGCGTCGGCCGAGGTGGGCGCCGCGGGCGAGATCGCGAGCTGGTCCGCCGTTGGCGGCGTGTTCGGCGCGGACATGATATCGCCGGTATCGAGCGTTATCGAAAAGTCGATATCGTTGTCGCTGAGTTCTCCATAAGCATCGCCGTGGGAGACGGTATCGAGCATATCCGAGACCGTGTCGTCGCCCACTTCCCATGGGACGCCGTCGGGCCATACATTGGCCGCGATGCCGACGGTGATGCGCATATGCGAGGGATGCCCCAGCGCGTTCATATCGATGTTCGCTTCCACCGTCTCATGATAATTGTCGTAATAGTTCGTCCCCGCACTTGTCCATGCGCCGCCGGTGGATACCTTCACCCCGTCGTCGTGGTTGATCTCGACATTGTATTCCGCATACTGGCGTGCGCTCCTCAGCGTGGTGTCGGCCCATTCACCGATATAGTTCATCTCCGTATCGTTGGCGTCGTCGTCGGTGTCGATGGCCAATGCGATATAGGGCCCGGGCGGTTTCGTCTCGCTGTTCGTAAGATCGCGGAACCGGGCGAGGAGATACAGGTTATCCCCGTCGGCGGTGAGCCGTAGCTCCGTGAGGTCGATGTCCGAGTCATAATCGTAATACGACGGGTCCGGTTTCGTATCGTACGCTGCGTCGTTCCATATCAGTTCGTAGTCGGATATGTGATAGGTATCGACCGCTTCGGGCGCCGTGCCGGTCCAATCGGAGGGATCGCCGTCGATCGTGATAGAGCCGTGGCGCGAACCCATCCGTCCGGCACCCTGCGCACCGCCGTCCCGAGCGGGCGCAGCCGTAGACGTAGCGGTCGTTTGCATATGGAACGGAAGCGAGTGAAGGCCAAGCCCGATAACGAGAAGGATCGGACAGACGATCGTAATGAGTCGTACGAATCGCGCTGGAACATTCATCGTCATCGGCATCGTCTTCGTCTTCGACATCGCTCGCACCTCGAAGCCCCGCTCGCCATAACTAAAACGACCAGATCTATTCTGCCACTCACTTTCCGATGAGAGGGGAGGGAAAAATACCGTGGCGGCGTATTTGTACTTTCCGGGCATAGGGACTGTCACGTCACGAAGTCGTTGCTCCATTGTTACGAGAGAGGATCTCGGCGATCTGTTCAACTTCATCGGCGAGGATTCGTGGATGAAACGGGGGGAGCGGGCTTATCCCGCTATAGAGCGTTGGCTCGACAAGAGTCGGCATCGTATCTCGGACGCGTATCGATCAAGCCGAGTGGTCCCCACCCCGATGGCTCCGCATCGCCGCGTCCATATTATGTTTATCGGCAAACGGCGCCCGGTTCGTCGGCCACAATCGCGCTCCTCCGCCTCCATCATCCTCCATTAAAGCTAAATCCCACCTCCATCTTTTCACACCCGTCGGCGTCCCATGCGACGCCTACCATACCATCAACGACGAAAGAGGTATCAACTATGGGTGCAACATTTGCAGAAAAGGTGCTGGCGTCGCGCTCGGGCGAGGACACGGTCGAGCCCGGCCAGATCGTGACCGTCCGCCCCGACCATCTCCTCACACACGATAACACGGCGGCGATCATCGGCAAGATCGAGGCGGAACTGGACGAGTACGGCATCGTCGACCCCTCCTTTCCGGTCATCGTCCTCGACCATGTCATCCCCGCGGCAAGCGAGAAGACCGCGACGAACCACCAGACGATCCGAAGATTCGTCAATAGGTTCGGCATCGACAATTTCTTCGATGTCGGCGCGGGCATCTGTCACCAGGTGCTCTTCGAGAACGCTCTTGCGCTCCCCGGCGGCATCGTCGTGGGGTCAGATTCGCATACCTGCTCCTACGGTGCACTGGGGTGTTTCGCCACCGGCATCGACCGCACCGAGGCGGCGTCGCTCCTCCTCACCGGCGAGACCTGGCTGAAGGTGCCGCAGACGATCAAGATCGCGTTGGAGGGCGACCTCCCGGAGCGGGTGCTGGCGAAGGATCTCATATTGACGATCATCGGCGATATCGGCTCCGACGGCGCCACCTACTGCTCCGTGGAGTACCACGGCGCCATCGACCAGCTCAGTATCGAAGATAGGTTCGTCATCGCGAACATGGGCGTGGAAATGGGTGCCAAAAATACCGCGTTTCCCGCAGACGAGACCGCGCTCGGCTATCTCCAAACGATCGGCGTGGATGCCGCGAATATACCCACGCCATGGGCCGACCCCGACGCGCATTATCAGCAAACACTCCAGTACGACTGCGGCGAGATCGCGCCGGTGATCGCCACACCGCACCAAGTGGACAATGTCACTGCGGCGAGCGAGCTGGAGGATATCGAGATCGACCAGTGCCTCATCGGCACCTGCACCGACGGGCGCCTCTCCGACCTCGAAGCGGCGGTGGCGATCCTCGACGGCAAACGCGTCGACCCCGCCGTGCGGCTCCTCGTCCTCCCCGCGTCGAAGCGCGTCTTCGAGACCGCGCTGGACCGCGGGCTGATCGCGAGGCTCAGCGCCTCGGGCGCGCTCATCCTCCCGCCGGGATGCGGTCCCTGCCTCGGCGCGCATCAGGGCGTCCTCGCGCCGGGCGAGCGCTGTCTCAGCACGGCGAACCGCAACTTCAAGGGGCGGATGGGATGCACGGAGGCGGAGATCTATCTTGGCTCGCCGGCGACGGTGGCGGCCTCGGCGTTAACTGGCCATATCACCGACCCGCGGGAGGTGGACGCATGAGCGTCTGGAAATATGGCGACGATATCAATACCGACATGCTCTTTCCGGGCAAGTATACCTACACCTGCGCCACGGCGGAGGAGATCGAACCGCACCTCCTCGAGGACCTCGATCCCACCTTCGCAGACGAGGTCGAGGAGGGCGATATTCTCATGGCAGGGACGAACTTCGGGTGCGGTTCGAGCCGCGAGCAGCCGGTGGTCGGGCTCAAGGCGGTGGGGATCAAAGCGGTGGTCGCAGAGAGCTTCGCGCGCATCTTCTACCGCGCCGCGATCAACCAGGGGCTGGTCCTCATCGAGCACCCCGAGGCGGTGAAGGCGTACTCGGCGGGCGACGAGGTTCGCATCGATCTCGAGGAAGGGACGATCGCGGTGGGCGACGCATCGTTCTCGTTCCCCACGCTCCCCGAGGAGGTGCGCGCGATCCGCGAGGCGGGCGGGCTCCTCAATCATACCCGCGAGAAGCTCGCAAAGCGCGCGGAGAACGAAGGCGGATAACACAATAGAAAGAGATCGAATTGAACGCGCGGACCAGCGTCTCGGATATCGTCACCGCCTCCGCACCGCAGACGGCGCAGCGGCTTTCGTGCGCCATATCCTTCACCTCCCCGTCCGGCCGTTTCCCCCGTCACCGCCGTCGTGGGCTGCTTCGGTGTCGAGGTTGGGCTTTGGGTTGGAGAACTGCCAGCGCTCGCGCGCGGGGTCGTAGTGGAAACAGAGCTTGATCCGCGGCGCGGTCCCCGCCTGCGTCTTTTTCAATAGCTCGTCGGCGTAGCGTCGATGCGTCACCAGCAGTCGGTTGTACTGTTGGGGCGTGATCGTCGGGCCGGTTCCCGTCCCAATGCAGACCTCGGAGATGAGGAGGAACGCACCCCACGGCGGCATATTGAGGGTCGCAAACGGGAACTGTCGGCAGGGTATCCAGCGGTCCTCGTAAGTATTGCAGCGCCCGTCCGCGCGGAGGTATTGACAGGGCTCTGGCGCGCCGTTTGCGCCCTCGATGGACGCGCAGCATACGCCGCATTGGTGGCACTCCCAACGCGTCCCGTTCGGGATCACGAACCGATGGTACTGGAGGATATGTGCCCCCGCGCTCGTGGTTGCATCGCCCGCCGGTTTGAACCCGATGAGGTTCCGGAGGAACTCGAGTCGCTCTATGCCCGCGGCGTTGGCCGAGCGGAAGATGTCCCAGAAGATGCCATCTCGTACGATCCTGTCCTTCTTCGCCCTTATCTGGGGGAGGAGCGGCGCGGTTCTTTGGATCTGCTCGATCAGATGCGGGGCCATGTGGCTCAATACTCTCTTAGCGTGGTGGTGGTTTATTAAAGTACCAATTGCGCTGCCCCTGCGTGCGTGCTTTGCTTCTTTACTTGCTTTACTTGGTTCACTTGGGCCAGGAAAGGCGAGGACGCACTCGTTCAGAGCAGGGCAAGCTAGCCAAGCTAGCCAAGTGAAGCTGCGCTAATTTATCTCCGGTATGCGGTATGCGGGGTGCGGTATGCGTTGGCGTCTCGACGGTCATGACGATACGATATCTGAGGCGCAAGTCGCACATATATCTCGCGCCGCGGCGTTATTGTACTATATAGCTTTTGGCCGGAAGAGTTATTAATTAGCCGCGTCGGCGCATCCGGCTCATCTTATCCGTATGATCCTACGCGCGAAGTGATGAACGCACCGACTGCGTCGATGGCGCGCCGTGATTCTGGAACGAACCGCGTAAAAAGGTGCCAGCAATGGAACATCCCCTCCCACACTTCCAGCTCGACATCGACCCTCGCGCTCGTGGCCCGCTTCGCGAACCGTGTGGCATCGTCGAGGAGGATCTCCGCGGACCCGACCTGGATCAATATGGGCGGGAGCCCGGCGAGGTCGCCGTAGAGCGGCGAGATGGAGGGGTCGCGCGGGTCTGCATTCTCGTCACCACAATAGGCCGCGGCGGCGGTCGCTAATTGGTCCGCGCTTAGCATGGGGTCGATATCCGCCTTCGACCGTACCGACGCGCCGGTCACGGCGAGGTCGGTCCATGGGGAGATGCAGACCGCGCCGGCGGGGAGCGGCTCGCCACGGTCGCTAAGCGCAAGAAGTGTGGCGAGCGTGAGCCCGCCGCCGGCAGAGTCGCCGGCGATAACGATATTCGAGGGTGCATGGCCCGCTGCCAGCAGCCAGCGATAGACGGCGACGGCATCATCCAGCGCGGCGGGATGCGGGTGTTCCGGCGCGAGCCGATACGCGATGAGGAGGAGCCGCACACCCGTCCTATTGGCGACGTGCGCGATGATGCCGCGGTGCGATGCGATGGACCCCTGGGTGTATGCGCCGCCGTGGAGATAGAGCACCACCGCCGGTGAGGTAGGCTCGGGAGGGACCACCCATTCGGCCGGCACGGGGCCCGCGCGGGTCGGTTCGAAGGTCACCCCCCGCGGCGGTTTGGCGATGGAGGAAAGTCCCTCCATCCGCTCGCGACGCATGGCCAGCGACGGCTCACCCCGATCGAACCGCGCGGTATTGCGCCGCACGAACCATGTGATGATCCGAGCGCGTAGACTGACGATCTCTACCATCCTCCATTTTCGTCCAATTCTCTCGTATGCTATGCTCCAGCTCAGTACGCGCAGTTTTCAGCCCGTTTACAATTTGTCTCGACCGGTATGGGCGCATCTTTTTACTT
>CAZSUE010000064.1:0-12874 GCA_964609045.1 uncultured archaeon
TTGGCAAAGGGTACTCCCTTTGGCCATGTTCGCAGAAACGCAGTCCGAAGGAACCGATTCTGCTGAATATTGGCAAAGGGTACACCCTTTGGCCATGTTCGCAGAAACGCAGCCCACCGGGACCATTTCTGCTGAATCCATTAACATCACTTCGACCTGTGGTCCTCGGGCGCGACGAAGACGAACTCGTCGTCATCGAGCTGGTCGTCACCCTCACCCTCGCCGTCCCCGTCTCCGTCCGCGACGAAGACGAACTCGTCGTCATCGAGCTGGTCGTCACCCTCACCCTCGCCGTCCCCGTCTCCGTCCACGACGAAGACGAACTCGTCGTCATCGAGCGTTCCATACAGCTCATCGTCACCGACCTCATCTTCCAGCGATCGCTGCTTAGCGTCCCGATCCAAGGTCTCAAACGCGCGCCCCTCGTCCATACCAAGCGCCCCCATCGTCCGGAACCCGTCGAACATCCGCGCGAGGGTGTCGGTGCGTTCATTTCCCTGCGGCATCAGCCGCCGAAGATAGAACTCGATGCCGTCCACCGAATCCGGTGAGCCGTCCCAGTCCTCGAGCGCGGAGCGATAGTCCCACATGATCCGATTGAGTACCCGTTTCATCCGATAGCGGACCTCGCTGTGCGGATAGCCGTTGATCACGGCGGCGAGGATCACCGGTCCGCGGCGTTGGAAGAGGATCGTCATTTCGCCAAGCTTGAGCTGATCCAGATAGCCCGCCACATCGTCGCTGAACGAGTCACGCACAAAATCCTGTATCGCCGTGAACATCGCCGCGATCTGATCCTTACCCACACGTTCCGCCTCCGACGCCTGCAGGTGCTTGATCAGGCAGCCGTCGTCGTAGATGAGGTAGAGCTGCTGGAGTTCGTAAGGGCCAAGTAGCAACCGCCGGATGACGATGAACCCGACCACCGACCCGATCGGGACAGCGACGATCATCACGAGGAGTGCGAGCGTCGAGCCCGCCGGCACGATCACATCGAACCGGTACGGCGCTGAGGCGTTCCCGTAGGTGCCCCGATTCCCGCAACGATCCGTGACCGTGAAATAGTACTCGTACTCCCCGGGCCGATCGAGGTCGACCCCAAGATCAGTTTCCAATGCGCTTTTGAGGAGCTCGACGCGGGTGGCACCGGGCTCCAGCGGGATGGAATAGTAGCGCCAGACCGCGCTGGTCTGTTTGCGAATATAGACCACGCAATACGATACATTGGTATTATCGTAAAACTCGACCTCGAGGATGAACATATTGTGTACCGCGGTGGTGAAATTGCCACTGCCCGCATGGAACGCCGGCGGGTCGTTGTCGATGACCGTTACGCTCCCGTTTGCGCTGAAGTTCGCATTCCCCGCACCGTCCACCGCTTCGATGTAGAACCCGAACGCATCGAGATGGTCGGTGGCAAACCCGCCGATGGCCCGGAGCTGGTCATAACTCACACGATAGTGCGCACCTCGCCGATGGAACATGCGTGCGGTGCCGAGCTGGTTCGCATCTCGATAGAGATGGATGAAGACCGTTTCCAGCCCCACCGTGTCGGTGACATTGACATCGATGACGAACGCATCGCCGCTCGTCACATTCAGCTCGCTCGTGAAGTTGATGAACCGCGGCGGGTTGGTATCTGCAAGCGCCATGGTGAAGAGCGCCGTATGATGCCGATTCGCCGCGCCGTCGCTGGCGATAAACGAATAATCGAATCGCTCGATCACCGCCCAAGAGAGCGAGGGAAGCTGCGCGACCATGGTGGAACGGTCGATGGAGAACAGGTCGTCTCCCCGCGGCGTCATTCTGAACTCGTACCCCGCGCCAGTGGTGCCCTCGAGCCGGAGAGTGCAATTCTCTACGCCGGTCTCGTCCCTCCACTGCGCCAATAGCCTGAACGGTGCGCCAATGGCCGGCGCGGCGGGGGAAAAGTACTGGTGGACGAGGACCGGCGGGTCGTCGTCGTGGATAACGATGAGACCATGCTCGGATTCGACGCTATTGCCGGCCGCATCGACTAGCACGATCCAATACACCGTCACGCCACTATGATTGGCGGAGAACCACCCCAGCGCGTCGCTCAGCGCCGCAGCATCGAGCCGGAAGTTCCCCTCCGCCACCTTATCGAACGGCGCAGCGACCCGACTCCCATTGGGCGCCACCGTCACGAACCGCGCCGCCGCCACACCGATATTATCCGTCGCGTCGATCGTCAACGTAAAACGCTCGCCCGTCGTCGTCTCCACCCGCGGCACCGCTCCCACCAGCGTCGGCGGGTCGTTATCCGTGATCTGCACCGCATAGCGATCGGTCCGCCCCATCATGCCGTCGACGGTCCCAACGGTAAAGTTGCAATAGAAGAGCGTGTGGTTTGCGGTGGAGAAGGCGGGAAATGCGCCCTCGATCGTCGCCGAATCGAGCGAATAGGTCGCCTGCGTCGCGTTCTGCCAAACGCGCTGCATGGGGAGATCGTAAAAGGAACGGTTATCGAGAGAGATGCCGGCTTTCACCGCCATCGATCCCTCGACCAAATAGAGCGTCACATTGAGCGTGAACGGCTCCCCCGTCGTCGGAACCGTCGGGTTCAATGCGTACGGCGGCGTCGTCGCAAAGACCGAGTCATTCGCCCGACCATCGCCGGATGCGGGAGAAAGTCGACCCAGAAGCATCGTCGAGCGCGCAGCGTTCCTCTCCTCGCACCCCGCACCGAGCGCACTGTACGCGGTAAATAGTACTGTAAGTATGAATGTGAGGAGAAGGAGCCGCTGGATGCTCCGCTTCGAATGGCGTACGGTCGTCATCGTGCCCGATCGTCGAAAACCCCGGCAATGTTATAGCTTTTATCTTTCACTTCGCTTTACTCACAGGGGCACTCCCTGATCCGCATTCCCACACAACGCCCGTCAGGACGCTTCGGCAGCAGCCTTCCAGCCGCGCTTGTACTTATTGTCGCGGTACTCCTCCACGAACGACATGATCTGTTCCTCCATGTTCGCCACCCGTACATCCTTTTTGAGCGGCGTGCGACGCTTCACCGAATAATCGGTATGCACCACGACGTAGGTGGGAGAGGAGCGGTCGACAACCTCCATGTTCGTCTCCCACGCGAGGACCGTGCGCACCATAATGTGCCCCTTTTGGCTCTTGGTATAGACATCGCGCACAAGCAGCTCCGCGTCGGGGTGGACCACGCGCGCCACCGTTGCACCCATATTCTTGATCGGCACGATATCGCCCACCTGGCTGAGCCGAAGGTCGGTGGGGTTGACCACTTTATCGTCACGCTCGCGGGCATAGCTGGGATGGATGAGCGAGACGAACGGCAACTTACGCACGACCCGATCCTTCTTCTCATCCTCATCCTCATCCTTCTCATCTCATCCTCCTCATCCTCTTCCAGCGCGAGGACCATGCGCGTGTTCGGGCGATTGCGACGGACGGCAAGCTCATGCCCTTCGATCCGCCGCCCAACCCGCTCTATCGCTGTCCCGAATGTGGCTCAGTATTGGTCGCTGACGACGAGGCAGAGGCCGAGCCAGAGGCAGAGGAACGCTGACGCGCCTTTCCCGTTGGACTGCGATATGGTGTGATATGGTGTGATATGGTGCGATATGGTGTGATATGGTGGCATAGTACGGGATGGTTCAAACCCGCTGGAGAATGAAATAGACCGAACATGTTCTCGCTGGGTCCTCCCTTACCCTCGCGATCTCGCGCCGTTCGTCTTCGATGCGCCGCCGTGCCGCCGGAGCGACATCCCCGGCATCGATCCACGCTCGGATATGTTCCTCCAGCGGCTGAAAATATAGCTTTCGCCAGACCGCCGGCGCGATGAAAAACGAACCGATAAGCCGGTAGCCCGCCTCTTTTACCGCTGCACGCTTGTTTTCGATCGCGCCGCAGGCGTCGTGGAGCACCATGCACCCATGCGGCTGGAGGAGCCGTTTCCACTCCTGCAGCGCGGCTGGGAAGCCGATGGGGTAGACGGCGCCCTCCGACCAGACGATATCGAATCGTGCACCGAGAAACGGCAGGTGATGGATCGGCCCGCAAACCGGGAGGACGCGACTTGCGATAGAGCGAGCGTGGATGCGCTGGAGGAGCCGCGACAGCGCATGCGGATCGATATCGAGCGCGATAACGGTCCCACCGCCGATGCGCGCCAGCTCAACGGTGGGTACGCCCGCACCGCAGCCGATATCGAGGATAGAGGGCGCGTTCGACCGTATTTCTTCTGGCAGCAGCGTGAATGCATCATGGAGATAAGGGGAGAACTCTTCCCGCAACGCGTCGATGGACGCCTCGATGTCGCCTAGACGTAGCGTCGTTATACCCCCGATCAACCATCGTTCTCTTCCCGCACGCCGATCCTCTCGCCGAACGCACGTAACCGCGCAACCGTGTTCCCAACCAACGGCGGCCCGTGGCCGAAACAGACGATGTCCGGCTCCAGCTCGATGAGGCGTCGGATCGAGGCGCGATTTTGCGCCTCATCGGCCGTAAAACGTTTCGGCGCGCCATGTATCCGTCGCCCGAACATCCTCGTCATGACATCGCCGCAGAAGAGGACGCGCGCGTTCGGCGCCCAGAAGGAGAGCCCACCCGGCGTATGGCCCGGCGTGTGGAGGCACTGGAGCCCGCCGAGGATGCCGTCGAGGACCTCGCCGTCCTCCACGAGACGGTCCACAGGCGTACCCGGCATGGGCTTCGTCCGTGTCCCGTCGGCCTTGGGCAGCCCCCTCTCTCCCTCGATATAGGGTCGCTCCTCCTCGCAGCTCATCACCTCTGCGCCGGTCGCAGGCTTGAGCGCGGGAAGCGCGCCGATATGGTCGGTGTGCGCGTGGGTGATCAAAATTTGGTGCACCTCCTCCAGACGATACCCCGCCTTGCGCAGTTGCCGCAGAATCGGCCGCGATGCGGACCTGGTCCCCGTATCGATGATCGTGGCCACGTCGTTGCCCGTGACGAGATACGAACGGCCGATGAAGAGGCCGGTAAACATCTGGACCGAAGGCGTGACCGATCTCATACTACCGTGCCGCCCGGGGAAAACTGACCTAAATGAAATGAAACGAAACAGAATGAAGGTAAGGACGTGAATTATAGAGTAAGCATTAGAAGATAATTTTCATAACCCATCAACCCATACACATATTTGGGAGTCCAGATGGTAACAATTCATCTTAATTTAGACAATTTAAGCCATGCCGAAATCTTGAAATCGGTATTCAAAGACATCCCGAACGAGTTTGAATTCACCGCTAATGGAATATTTCGTAAGATGATCAATGATCCCTGTCCCGAATGTGGTGCGACCAATGTCACCCATAATGGTTATAACACCTACACAAAGAAGGGTTTAGGTTCGGTTAAAGCTGGGAAAGTCCATTGTCCAGAGTGTAATGCCAATTACACAGTCGAGGTGGATTTCTTTGTTTCACCGTCTTTTTGAAGTTCTTGAAGGATCGCGTATGCTTCATCATCGATCGTGATCGTCACCGGCATTGGAGCACCATTCATAAATTCTCTTGCGGCTCTAAAAGCCTTTCCGAAACGGTGCCCAAACACACACCAACCCCCTCCGCGCACTAAGATCACCACCTCCGCGGCTCGAACACGAAAGAGCCGATACCGCTCTTAGCTAAAGACTCGCCGAGCGACAGCGAGGCGAGACAGCCAGCGTTGATCACGCGTAAAACGGTCCGCATGAGCGGCGCAGCCGCGACATGCGCACCGTAACACATCGCTCACGCCCGCCATGCGTACCGAACCCACACGAATCCCTAGCACATCTCCTACCCTTTCCCAGCACCTCCTTCGACCTCCCCACGCACATCCCCATCCTCCTCTCGAACCGCGACCAGATCATCACCACCGCGCGAAAAGCGCGTGCGCTCCACTCACGCGAGCGTCGTCACCGTCGGGAGCCGGTCCTCCGACGACCACCCACGGAGCGAATAGGACGCGTCCAGCATGGGTGCGAGGTTTATTCCTCGCGAACCAAGAGTAGATGAAGAAGAACTATGTATCTGAACGAATGTTGTTCCCTTGAAGGTTGTTGAAGGATATCCTTTGCCTCGCATCATTAGCGAGCGGGGTCACTATCGAAGAGTTGTTAGCGGATCATCCCGACCTTGAGTTTCAAGATATTCAAGCCGCCCTCCTCTATGCGACACGACTCGTCAGTCACGAACGTGTCTATACCATTAATGTCGGTGCCACACCATGACACCGGAACGCCCATCGAGATTGATAGATGCGTGCATCGGTAAGCGGGTCGAACAATGGCTCATGGACCAGGGCTATGATGTGACAGCGATCCGGACCATCGACCCGAGAATGAAGGACGAGAAGGTCCTCGAGCTGGCCGGTGCTGAAAGCGTGTGCTTTTGTCGATGGATAAGGATTTCGGAGAACTCGTGTATCGATCCGGACTTGATCATCACGGAGTCTTGATCCTCCGCCTCCGAGATGCCCGTGCGGGGGAGAAGATCGCAATACTCACGCGAATCCTTGATCAGTATGGTGGTCAGCTCATGGGACACTTTTCAGTTTTTTCACGTCGTATCCTTCGAATACGGTGAGTGCAACACGGTGCATGCAGCTCGGACCCATGGCGCAAGATCGCTCGGTTGGATGCCGCCGGAGGCGATGAATGTACAGACGCCGAGCGGGTTGCGGTGCAGAGAAATTCGGTGGATGATGCTCAGCGTCTCTCACGCTGATCATGGGTCGAAGGATGAATGCGAAGCATACTTTCTTGGTGTCTTTTTTTGAGTGCATTTTATATGACCCGGAACGAATGCTTGTATCATGGATGTTCATTCCCGTCACCGAGCTGTCACTGCGTTCCGAGATAGTGTCATTGAACGATTTGGCAGCTTGATAGAACGTGTGATCCTCTATGGTTCGACCGCTCGGAATGAAGCACATGAGGAGTCTGATATCGATATCCTCGTGGTCAGGAAGAATGATGTCACTTTCGATCTTCAACGCCATCTTTCGTATCTCGCATTCGACATTGCTCTTGAATACGAAGTTGTGATCTTTGTTCAAGCCTACAGCGCACGTCATATCCACGATCATGCTGATTTCTCGTTCTTCCAAGCGATCGAATCGGAGGGCATCTTGCTTGCATGAGGTTGAAGCACTTCTTGAGACCGCTTATTGGGATGCGAAGATATAAGTTCTCAAGCACCGATCGTTATTGGAGACACGCTGGTGACAGGAATGACAGCGATCGATACGATCCTCGCAGCAACGAAAAAGCGGCTCTGCACGATCTACGGACCGAATCTGAGAACGCTCATCCTCTATGGTTCGTGGGCGCGCGGGACTGGGACTGAAAAATCTGATATCGACCTCCTCGTCGTGCTCGAATCTATGGGGACTCCCGGTCGCGAGATCGACCGCATGATCGACGCCATCACCGACTTGAATCTCGAGTACAATACCGTCATCAGTGTGTACCCCATATCCTATAACGAGTATCTAGCCGCTGCGAGCCCGCTGTTGATGAATGTCCGCAACGAGGGCGTGGCAGTATAAGTACGATCGCGGATCTTCTCAAACGATCAGAGCGCTACCTTACAAGCGCCGCCCTCTTGATCGATGCGGAGGACTTCGAATCCTCGGTCTCACGAATCTATTATGCGATGTTCTATTGTGCCGAGGCGGTGCTCCTGACCAAGAGTTTGTCGTTTTCGTCGCATACCGGCTTGATCTCTGCTTTCGGGCAGCATTTTGTGAAGACGGGAGTGTTCCCGAAAGAGATGGGGGCGTGAGCTGAATCGAGCGTTCACCAAACGGCAACTCGGCGACTATTCATCATCATTCGTGTTCACAAACACGAGACCGAAACTTTGCTGCGAACTGGTCAAACCTTCTATCGTACCATAACAGACTTTTTAGAAGCAAACCAGTGGATCTAAGTTCCGAGACTCTAGTTAAACCGCAAACACCGACCCAGCACCCCACCTCCGCGGCTCGAACACAACAGAACCGATACCACTTCTGACTAATTACTCGCCGAGCGACAGCGAGGCGAGCCACCCAGCGTTGATCACGCGCTAAACGGTACACATGAGCGGCGCAGCCGCGAAATGCGTACCAAACCCACACGAATCCCTAGCACATCTCCAACCCCTTCCCAGCACCTCCTTCGACCTCCCCACGCACATCCCCATTTCGCTCCCGAACTGCCACACGATCATGACCACTTTGCGAAAAGCTCCTAAGCCCCAGCCGCGCGAGCGTCGCAGCGGTCGGAACACCGTCCTCCGACCACCCACGCAGTACGTAGTACGTAGTACGTCATTGTCACTATTGGGCACATTGTCAGACTTAGTAGCATGGTCATCGGTATCGACTTCGTCGGCGCCGTCACCATCTCTGGTACTGAATCTATGCAGAAGCCACTTGTTGACAGTTGCCGCAGTTTCGAACGTATCCCGACCCCATAACTCACTCCCCCCCTCCGATCATCCGCGTATGGATGCAGCCATGGGAAACGCAGATGAACGCTGATAAACGCAGATGGACCAGGCTGGCTAACGATTGGAATGGTGTAGGATCTACCCACGACCGCACGACCGTTCGAATCCCCGCGCTCGGCATCGCGCGCACCTACCTCGCCAATATCATCCGCATGGCGATCATCGTCATCGTCGGGTACTACTACGGGATGGACGCGCTCCTCTGGACGCACGCGAACATGGGGTGGCTGATCTTTCTAGGCATGGATGGGACCGTTCTGGCACATATCCATTAATGGGAGATTTTAAGACCCTTTTCCCATATCTGTGATATAGTGCTCAGTAGTTCAAAGAAGAAAAGAGGGGACTAAAATGATGGACAACAGCTTCGGTAAGAACCCAACCCGACCTCCTGTTCCCACAGGGTCGAGTGAAGTACTTTTCGAAGAGCTACGTGAACTCATTATCGAGACCCGCAAAAGTATAGCCAGGACGGTTCATGCGGGACTCACAATGCTCTATTGGGAGGTGGGTGATCGCATCCGGCGCGAAGTCCTTAAAGAAAAACGGGCTGAGTATGGGGCTGAGATTTTGCAGGCACTGTCTGCAAAATTGTCGACTGAGTTCGGACGGGGCTTTTCACAGCGCAATCTCGCATCAATGGTCCGATTTGCAGAAGTATTCCCCGACCCCGAGATCGTGTCCTCATTACGAACAGAATTATCGTGGACCCACTTTATATCGCTGATCTATCTTGATGATCCACTGAAACGTGACTTTTATACCGAAATGTGCCGGATCGAACGGTGGAGCACACGAACACTGAATGCAAAGATACAATCCATGCTCTTCGAGCGTACTGCCTTATCCCGTAAACCTGCCGAACTAGCGGAAAGGGAGCTCCAACAGTTGCGTGAAGAGGACAGGCTCACCCCAGATCTTGTATTCCGCGATCCATATGTTCTTGATTTTCTCGGACTCAAGGACACCTATGCAGAAAAGGACCTCGAAGCGGCGATCCTGCATGAGATGGAAGCGTTCATACTCGAGTTGGGTGTTGGATTCGCCTTTCTTGAACGACAAAAGCGCATTATTGTAGATGGTATCGATCACTATCTGGATCTCTTATTCTACCATCGAAATCTGAGGCGGTTGGTAGCGATAGATCTGAAGATCGGAGAGTTCAAACCTGGCGACAAAGGACAGATGGAGCTCTATCTTGGTTGGTTGAACCGATATGAACGGAAAGATCATGAGGAAACACCGATCGGCTTGATCCTCTGTGCCGGGAAACGCCAGGAAACCATCGAATTACTCGGTCTCAACGAGGGAGATATCCGGGTTTCGACGTATTGGACCAAAATACTCCCCAAAGAAGAGTTAAAACGTAAACTCCATGAAGCGGTCCGCCTTGCCCGAACCCGATTAGAGAAAGAACATGAGTGAAACCGTGCCCAGCCCTTGTTTATCATCATCGGGGTCGTGATCATGCAGACCCTGCTCATGGGGCATGGAGGCACTCATGTACCAAGATGTGACCTCCATTTGGACATCTGAAATCAAGCCCATGGGGTCGCCTCGCCAGCGGATTCGTAGTTAGGGGGTAGGAGCCGCGCGGGGCGGTTGCTATGGGGTGTAGTAGCGGCACACACTCCAAGCCCCATTCCCGCGGTCCATGTACACTCCTGAAAACTCCGACTCTCGTACCCACCCAGCGCCCGCACCGGCAGCCCGCATCCAGTCCCGGAAAACCCGACCCCCGGACCCACCCATCGCCCCCGTGCCCCCCCTTTTTAACCACAGATCTGCCTCACCGGGTTTCACCCGTTGGGCTTGGGTAGGGATGCCGGTTACCCGGCACGCCCTTCCGTTAGAACCGTACGTACGGATTCTGCGATTAACTGCTTCACAGCAGCTAATCTGAGCCTTCAACTTGCAAGCAAGTTGTGCGGTCCCGTATACGGTTCACGACGAACAAGTACTCAGAACAGAACAGAGAGCAAAAACTCAGGGTCTAAGGAGATCATTAGGGGTAATAAGCCCCATCTCAACAAAGAAGGCGTTCGTATAAATTTAATACGATAGGAGCAGAGTACGAGGGTTCTGACGGACCTTCCGATATTGACGACGGATAAGAACCATACGGATGCGATTACGAGGCTCATTCCAGGCAGTGCACCTAGCTAATACATTTTTTGGCGAAAACATATATACTCGACCCTTTGAATGGAATGAGCCTACGAATCCAACGGCTCAACTTATCGAACAACGTTTTCACCGTACTGATACGAAAGTAATTACACCAACCACGAATAATAGAATTCAAAGACTTGATCCAGAGATCGGTCCGGTAGTTGTAATGACGGATCGTACGACGACGAATCTTGTCCTTAAAACGCTTCAACGAGCGCTTCGTCGGAATCCTCCACCACTTATGGATACCAAAACCCAGAAATTCAAACGGACGAAGTTCATCCGAGGGAATCGTTGGGTCAGCATCCCGCTTGCGTACAATGCAACACAGCTTCGTCTTCTCGGGACTAAGTTCAAGACCAAGGTCGCAGGAGACAACCTCATGGACAAAACGCAGAGCAGACACTGCTTCTTCACGGCTACCGCAGAAGATCAAGAAATCATCTGCATACCGGACAAACGAATAGCCCAGCTCCTCTAACCTCCGATCGAGGTGGTTCAGGTAGATGTTCGCCAACAATGGAGAAATGACACCACCTTGCGGCGTACCTTGTTCGGTGGGAATGAACTCACTTTCGAAGTAAACACCGCTCTGGAGGATACTCCGAAGCAGACGAAGGATACTACCATCGCTCACCTGTTCATTGACAAGGTCTAAGAGGATATCATGGTCCACATTATCAAAGAACCCACGGATGTCCGCATCAACAACCCAGTCACACTGTTCCCGAAGGCATTTGACCTCGGCCAGCGCGTCATGCGCACTGCGGCCGGGACGATAGCCGTAGCTATGCTCCGAGAAGGTCGGTTCGAAGATCGGTTCCAGTAGGTCTTTGAGTGTTTGTTGGAGCACACGATCTAATATCGTGGGTATACCAAGTTTTCGCACACCCCGACCTCCTGTTTTCTTAATCTCCACACGGCGAACCGGTTGAGGCTCGTAGGTTTTATCCTGAAGGTGGCGCTGAAGAGTCTTAAGATGGAACTCATGTTGACGCTCAAAGATCTCAATGGTAACTTGATCAACACCACCAGCACCAGCACCTTTGTTCCGTTTCACCTTTGTCCATGCTTGGGAAAGACGGTTCATGTCCAGCAAACGACCATACAAAGAGAACACTTTGTGTTCCTCATGGTACTTTCTGTTCCACATCTCTATCACATTTATTCTCGCTTTTGCCGGTCTGAGTCACTTTGAATCGCGTGGACCAGTGCTCTGGGATTGAGTGGGAGTCGGTAGCCGGGGCCACATTTCCTCGCTCAAAACCATCATCACCTTGGCCTCGTTGATCCTTATGATTCAAACTCTTGTTCACCTCTGGTTCCTTCACAGTTCGGTCGCTTTTGGCTTCCGACCCGGTGGGATAGATGCAGAACAATGAAGGGTCCGCATTAGGACGCTCTATTACCATCATTGTGTTCATCCCACCTCCGCCGGTTATATTATCCCCGGCATCATCGCTACTATGACCCAATAGGACTTCTCGCACCGCATTTGGGTTGGCTACCCGCCCCATACCTCCGAAGGTTCGGCCCACACTAATACGCTCTAATTGTGCGGAATCCCTTCCTACCGCACCCCCCTTCAAGGACGATACGAGATCTCCCCCGGTCAGACAGTTATCCATTTGCAACCATGCTAGCTCCAACCACGTCGTATACCAATACCCATTTGGGCTTCCCCAGGTCGTGGAAAGGTCGCCGCTATATACGCCGCCATGACGAGTTCTGGCCTGGTTACTCACTACTGGGACACTCCACGCTCCCCTCGCGGGGTCACGCTGTCCGTTCGCTCCGTGGGGGCTACGCTCCCAGGCTCAGATGAACGCCGTGCGTTCGTCGCAGTCTCTTTCAAATGGGTCAACAAGTGAGGGACTGAGAAGAGAGAGACGAATGTCTCTGTCTGTTTCCAGCGACGCCACCTGCATTGTGGCACCTTCCATATCGTTCATTTCCATCTTCCGCACCCTCATGATAACTGCCCTTCGGGGCACGCCAAGCCCTCCGCAAAAGTATGTGCGTAGGTTTCACAGATTTCCACAGATGGGAAAAGAAAAACCATTGCTGACCGAAATCTTATCTGTGTCACTTTCAGACACACCTGGCCAAAGGCACTGACCAGCGCACGAAGTGCGATGAGGCGTGTCTGTGTCATCTGTGGGTGCGCCGGGATAAGTCTGACAAGATCCCGCAAGGATATGAAGGAA
>CAZSUE010000065.1:0-12833 GCA_964609045.1 uncultured archaeon
GAACCGCCTGGTCGGCACCTCGTCGGGGAGCGCACCCACCTGCGTCTGGAGCGACGCCAGCTCCAATCGTACCGCGTCACGGATGAACTGCTCGGCACGCTCGAGCGCGCGGTCGACTCCATCCATGACCGCGTCGTACTCCGCCGCATCGTACGCTGCATTCGCCTCCTCTATCGGCTCGCGAAGGTCCACGAGCGCGGTATCGAGCTGCCGAAGGAGCGCGGCGGTCTCCTTGAGCCGCTCCAGTGCATATGCAGCGTCCACACGGAGGAACTGCGCCGCCAGCTCGTCGGCGCGCACATCGCCGTTGGTCACCAGGTCGATCGCTTGAAAGAACCGACCCGCGTCCAATTCACGCTTCGCTTCGTAGTAGGTCTCACGAAGCGCGGCAATCGTCGCCTCGAACTGTTCGCTGTCCATATCAGGACGCTTCGCATCTGGCGGCGCATCCATTCGTTCGGCGTCATCCGGTTCATCGACCGCGGTACCGCCCTCACCCCGTTCGACCGCGTCCACTGGCTCATCGCCCGTCGGCGCCGTCGTCGGTCCATGCTCATGCTCATGCTCATGCCCATGCTCAGCCTCATTTCCATTTCCATTTCCATTTTCATTTTCATTCTCGGATTCTGCCTCGACCTCGACCTCGGCCTCGGCCTCAGCACCAGTATCGGATCCGGCTCCTTCGGTGTTTTCGCCCTCCATATCGGCCACTGGTGCATCCATCTGCTCGACCTCCGCTTCGTTCATCGGTGCGGTTCTTGTCTCAATGTTCGGATCGTCGCCATGTTCGTCGTCGGTGCGATGGTGATGATCGGCGCGGCGCCGCAACGACATCTTAGCCACCTCCGCGCGCACTCTCGGACAAATCAAAGATCTCCAGCTCGCTCGCTTTCACCGACAACGCCTCGATCCTTCGCCCGAACTCGTCGAGAAGATGCTGTGCATGATGGCCCATGAACTGCCGTTTCGCCTCTGCACAGAGGTCCGACGCTTTCTGGATACTTTCCTTTGCTTTCTTCGGCCGATCGAACTCGAGATAGCTCTGCGCACGGGTATAAAAGCGCGTCGCCATGGAGACATCCACGCCCATCGCCTTGGTCTCTTCGATCATCTGCCGCACCCCATCCAGCCGCTCCGATGACCATTGCTCGATGGCACGATGGTAGACCTCCTCGGTCGTGCTCGTCGCCTCGGCGATGGCTGCTTCTGCTGCGTCGATGTCCAGCTCCTCCTGCGTTAGTTCGCGCTCCGCCGCCGACAGCGCCTCTGCCACCGGCGCGGCGTCCCACCCGATCGCCTCCAATGATGTAAGGTATTCGCGTACCTCCCCCAGCTCCGATTCCAGTACCGCACGTCGATGCTCGTCGCACCACCGTTCGAGCGCGTCGCGCGCATCTTCGAGATTCTTAGTGACGGTACCGTACCGCTCCTTTGCGAAGGCGTCCCATGCCGTGACAAAATGCTGCCGGAGCGAGGCTAAGAGCGCGGGGTCGTGATCCACCGCGAGCGTATCCATCGCCGACGAGATGCCCGCGATCATCCGTTCGCCCAGCATGCGCAGCCCCTCGAGTGTGGAGAGCCGGTGCTGGAGCCGCTGAAGCTCGCACCGCTCCTCGCGCGCGCTCCGATATCGCTCGTGGGCGTGGAAATACCGGTCCTCGGCCAGCGCTTCGATGGCGTCGTCCAGTGCGCTCGCACACTGCTCGATGGTGGCCGGCTCCTCGGGCCAGGGCGTCTCACGCAGCACCTCGAGCGCGCCCTGTTCAGCACCGACCATCGCCTCCAGCCATTCCCGTAACGGTGCTTCGATCGCTGCGATCGTCTCCGATCGCAGTGTCTCGATCGCGTTGAACGCCTCGTCCTCCAACGCGTAACGGATCGATGCGCAACCATCACGAAGCGCTTCGATCATCGGTGTGATCTCGTCGGTACCGGATGATTCCTCCTCGAACCGTTCGAGGGAGTCGATGAGCCGCCTAGCGCGGGTGAGCCAGCGCTCGACCTCGGCTTCTGCTAACGCCGATTCCATCTCATCCAGTATCAATCGCGCCTCGTCGGCATATTGGAGCGCGGAATCTGGATCGTTGTATTTCTGTGCAAGCTCCGCTCTTTGGAGCGTAATGCGCGCCGAGACCCGCTGCTCGTCAAGATCGACGGTGGACGCGATCTCAAAAGCGAATGCGTCCTCACCCACGATCGCGTCATGACCATCGATCAGGGCCTCGAGCCGCGTCCGTGCCGCTGCGATCGCGTCAAGGGCAGCGCCGCGGCGGTGCTCCTCGATGATGCCCATCAACCGATCGTTGAGCGCATCGAGCTGCTCTACCGCACTATGGTGGATACCGTTCTGGTACTGCTCCTTCGCCTCCTCGAACTGAGCGCGATAGAGGTCTGTTTCCACCCCGAGCGTGGCGAGCCGGTCCAACTTCGTCCGGACCCCGTCGAGCCGTGACCGATATCGCTCGTCGCGGCGTTTTTGCGCGCGCTGTGCGAGTACCTCTTCCGCCTCCGCCGCCGCACCCAGCGCCCGCTTGAACGCGCCGTCGAGAAAATAGTGCCGCGCGGCCTTGAGCGGTTTCAGATACTCCTCGATATCCACCCCCTCGTCCCTGAGCTCGATCAAACGATGCTCCAGTGCGACGATCTCCGCTTTGGCGTCGATACGCGTCGCCTCTGCGGCCTTGGTTTCCAGTAACGCCTCGGCAGCCTCCGCGTGCTGGAGCGCGTCGTAATAGGAGGCGCTTTTATACGCTTTCCCCGCTTTGATCAATAATTCGTATGGTTCGGAGATATCGACGCCCTCGTTCCGCGCATCGGTGACCTCCTCCTGCACACGCTCGATCACGCTGGAAGCCGCCTCCTGTTCCGCGTCGGCGAGCTTCTCATCCAGCGTCGGTCGGAGCGCGGAAAGGAGCGCGAGCGCCTCCTCGTACGCACCCTCTTTTGCACGCTCATCGGCTAAAGAGAAATCGTCGTAGAGCTCTTTTACGAGATGCCCGTACCGTTCCAGTTCGGTAAAGAGTCCCGCCATGGTGGAACGAAGCAGCCGATAGCGCTCTTCATAGGCCTCCTCTAAGGCGCCCTCTGCCGCTGCCTTCGCTTCCGTCGCCAACCGTACCGCGCGTTCCCAGTCCTCGTACTCCGCTGCGGTCCGCGCCCGTGCGGCCTTTGTGCGCGGTTCCAGCTCGCGCCGCGGGAGCTCGAGCGCGCGCAAACGCTCGATCGACCCACTCAGCGCAGTGGATAATTCGTCCCATTCCTCGCGTTCCTCGCGCTCTTCGCGCTCTTCGCGTTCCTCGCGCTCACGGTCCGGCTCCACCGCCGTAGCCTCCGCTTTAGTGCGTTTCGCCGCGGCCAGCGCCGCATCGACCAGCGCCCCGGCGACCGCAGGTGCGCCCGCGGCCAGCGCCTCATGTGCACGTGTTGTTATCGCAGAGAGCGGTGCCACGAGATGGGCGTCCGCCGATTGTGAGAGCGCGTCGAGCTGTGATGAAAGCGCGTCGAGACGCTCGAGCTGGCCGGCGCGCGCGTTTTTTGCCTTCACGGCCTCTTCCTCCAGCTCATCCAGTGTCGTTCCCGCGACATCGATCAGTGCGCTGGTGAGCTCGAAGTGACCGCCGGCCAGTGCATCACGGGCACGCGTCTCCAATGCAAAAAGGGGTCGAAGTGAGGGCGCATCGTGCGTATCGGCGAGCGACCCGAGCCGTTCGTGGAGCGTCTCGAGCTGCGCCATATAGCGCTTTGCGGCCAACTGCGCCGAACTCTCTTCGACGATGGTGGTTGCGCTGCGGAGTTGATGCTGTGCCGGCGAAAGATCGGCGAGCGTCTCCGCCTCGTCCAATGCGCTTTGGACACCGTCCAGTATCTCCTCGACCGTCGTGGCCGTCTCGTCTCCGATCAGCCCTTGCTCGGTGAATCGTTCGATACGATGGCTCAATGTATCGAGTTCCGCCTCGAGCCGCGACCTGCTCAGGTCCATTCGTGCTGCGTCGAGGTCGGCATCGAGCGTCTCCAACGCGTCCATCGCCTCACCGACCGCGGCGAGCGACCCCTTTTCGTCCGCTTCGACCGCATCTTCCGCCTCAGATCCTTTGAGGGTTGCACGGGCCCGTTCCAGCCGATCGGCATAGTCCGCGACATCGTAGTCCGCACCCTGGAGCGATGCGATATCGGTTTCGAGCCGCTCGAAAAGCTGCATGCACCGGTCCTCCGCCGCGATGCGTCGGCTTTCGCCTAACGCCGCGTCAACACGCTCGATCGCCTCGCGCGCATCGTCGAACCGTTCTTCTGAGAGCGCATGGACGACACTTTCCATCTCCTTCTTGGCGTCGTCCACATCGTAGCCGTCATTGATACAACGCACAAGTTCGCCACGAAGTTCACCCATCCGCGACTCCAGCCACTGTTTCTGGGCATAGGCCGCGGCACGCTGGCCGCGCGTTTCGAACTGGATCACCGACTCCAAATCGGCGGCGCGCTCGCGCTGCTCGAACTGCTCGAACTGCTCGCGGGCGTTGGCGAGGATGCGCTCCACACGGATCGTTTCCGCTCCAAATGTGTGCAGCTCTTCGATCATCTCCTCTAATGCACTAAGTGAGTTCTGCGCCTCTTCTCGGAGCATCTCGAGGTCTGCAGCCGCCTCGTGATCGTGATCGGTGTTGTCGTTGGAAATGGTATCATCAACCCGTGTTTGGTGGAAGGACCGAACGGCCCAAAGGATAGGAGATCGTATGGCATTATAACATGTCGTATAATATAATGTAATATCATATCATATCATATCATATAATATCATGTCGTATCGTATCGTATCGTATCGTACCGAAACGATCGCTTGGAGCAACCCTCTCATATTGGTCCCCCGGTCGAGCGTACTGATCGTGCGAGAGAGGACCTGGACGGTTTACCATACTTCCTGGCGAGGGGCGGGCCCATGCCTGTGCCAACGGCCCGATGACCTACCCGAAGGAACCGATTCTTCTGATCTAGATGACGAAAAGTATTTTATATATTGCGGCCTCCGCGCACCGTGAGTGAGGGGGGCTTTGCGAACGGTAACACAAAACAAAAGAAAACGATACGCCACTTCGCGAAACGGATGACGGAGTTCTCTTTCACGATGGCAAAGAGTACACCCGCGGTGGGGCGGCCTCCAACCCGAGGACCGAACAGCCGGCCTCTTCTTTTTCATTCACTAACGCTAGCCAGTGCGCCGAGGTGCGTGGTCTCGAGCCGCGGTCCGTTCACATACGGCTGCGTGTTCGAGTTCGCAGTGTGCCCCTCCGTATCTACCACCACGATCAGATAATAGTAGGTGGTCAGCCGTTCGAGACCACTGTCGATATGGCTCGTTGACGCTATGGCCTCATACTCCGCGCGCTTCGTCGCGTTGGTCGGCGTGAAGGCCGGACTCGAGGTGGACCGATGCACTTCATAGCGCGCGAAATCGTCGGCAGCGCTCTGCGTCCAGTTCAGGAGCACCTCGTTGAGCCCATTCCGTACCGGCTTCGCGAGGAACACCGGGCTCGGTTCACCACCGCCGCCGTCACCGCCGCTGCCGCTAAAGGTCTCGGTGATACTGTACGGGAGCGTGATCCGTGTATAGGTGAACCACCCGAACACCTTCGCGGGGATGGTGACATCGCCCTTGATGGTCAGCTCGGCCCCCTCGTCGAGGAACAGCGACTTGGCCGCCGGGGGGAGATCCTTGATATTGAATAAAATCTTGAAACTGTATTGCTCGGTGCCGGGCGCGATGGAGAACTGCTCGCGCACACCGTCACCCACATAATTCCCTTCGAGGTACGCGTCGTAGCTGATGCGTTCCACCTCGATGGCGTTGGAGGACGGGTTACTGATGGTGAGGTTGACCTTTGCCTCGTATTCTTCCGCCGATCCCGTGTGCGCCACGGAAGTTATCGTCTCGTCCTCGAGCGAAAGCGAGCTTGCGGCGGCATAGACCGCATAGAGATAGACGACGATTCCGATGATGAGGAAGAGGGTGATCGCCAGCTTCAAGCCAGTGGACCATTTGAGGAGCCGCACGCGCTTCTTCAGACGCTTGACCTCCTCGTCGGAGAAATCCGCTTCGTCCTTTGCATCCATTTCCGGGCCGTTCGTACGATCAGACATGGTTTGACTCCTTGGCGGACAGTGAAGGGTGAAGGATGAAGGATGAGGGGTGGGAAAGTGGAGCGATGTTACTTCTGTCGATCAGATCGCGGCATCGTGAGTTCATGGGGCTGATCTGAGCCGGGTAGATGCGTTCCGATGGGGTAAGAGCATGAACCCACCGTCGGGACGGTTATGGGAACAAGATACAAACACATAAGCATTGGTATAATTTCGATGCAAGTTTCTGTCGTTTTCATACAAAATCCCAAACGGTTCCATGATGACTGCACAAAACGGCTGTCGAAATGCTGGACGCTACCCTGGGCGGCCGAAGTTGCACATGAATTGCAAACGATTGATACATGGGCTGCATATGATTTTGAAGTGATGTGCTCATGTTTTATGCCCGATCTTGAAATGCATACATATAACCTGGAGGGGATGGAGGTAGTATAGATGCAGGAGGTTTACCGTGAGCATGAATAAGGATAGTCCCACACTCTTTTTGCCCAAGTACCAGGAGATCGTCGAAGAGCTCTACGAACAATACGACGCTGACACCGACACCGACACCAACAGCGTGCTCTCGCGCGGGGCGCCCCGGTTGGAACAGCTGCATATCACCGCGCTTCAGGGTGCGTTCGGTCGCCCATACGAGAACTAAATGAACCTGAACCACCGCTCCTCAAGCAAAAAGTCGACATGAGAGGATGTCAACCGACACCGAAATAGATCGTTCGCGCACATCCGTTCCCAACCCCGAAACCCGAAAGTGCAAAGTGCAATATCGATCCCATCTACCGTCACTCGGTGGGGTCGTAGATCGTAGATCGTAGACCCTACTGCCGCAGTTCCTATTACGCTCGCCGCCGATGCAATACACCGAGTACATGACGAACCTTTTTTCTTTACCGTTCTACACTCCGTTGGCATTGTTACCTTAACTCTCGAGCATGCAGGCAGCAATTTTTCTTCTCTCTCATACCCGCCCCCCCTTTTTTCCCGTTCCCCGTTCTCCCACCTCCGTATCCACTGCACATCCAGCGGGCCAACAGACGGTAGCTATGTGAATGTGAATGTGAATGTGAATGTGTATGCGGATCGGATCGGATCCGGTCCCCGGCCATGCAACCAATATGGCCCGCCAGCCAGCCGAAGGGTGAGGATCAAATAGGAGTTCCCATATCGCTACGCCAATGGCCGAGGGAACGGTGTACACAGCTGGCGTCGATGTAGGCTCGTTGACAACGAAGGCGGCGATCGTTGCAGCACTATCCGGCGCGAGAACGCAGATACGTGCTGCGATACTGGCGCCTACTGGAGTCCGCCCTGCCAAGACTGCACAGCGCGTTCTCGATCGCGCGCTCGAACGGTGTGGCATCGATCACGCGAAGCTCTCGCAGATCGTCGCCACTGGCTATGGGCGCGCGAAGGTGCCGTTCGAGGCGCGAAAGATCACCGAGATATCGTGCCACGCGCGCGGCGCCGCCGAGCGGCTGCCCGACTGTCGCACGGTCATCGACATCGGCGGCCAGGATTCGAAAGTGATCCGCATCGGCGAGCGCGGGAAAGTGCTCGACTTCGTCATGAATGACAAATGCGCAGCAGGCACGGGCCGGTTCCTCGAGGTCATGGCCGATGCGCTCGAGGTCGAGCTCGGCGCATTGGCCACCGTCGATCAACGGTCACGACGCGCAGGCGTCGCGCCCGTATCGATATCGTCCACATGCACGGTGTTCGCGGAATCGGAGGTGATCAGCCAAATCGCCGACGGCGCATCGCGTCCGGCGATCATCCTCGGGCTGCACGCATCGGTCGCAGACCGGCTCGCCGCCATGGCGAACCGTGTGGGCGTGGTCGAGCCAGTGGCCATGACCGGTGGTGTGGCGAAGAACGCCGGCGTGGTCCGTGCTATCGAAGATGTGCTCGGCATCGATATCATCGTTCCAAAGCATCCCCAGACCATCGGCGCGCTGGGTGCCGCGCTCCTCGCATTGGAGCAATGACCGATCGTGCGGCGCAATGGTCCGGCCGGGACAACACTGAGAAGGGCGCCATCTCGGCTCTCACCACTCAACATTCGCTTCCAAGCCTCTGGGCCTAAACCTTAACTATAAATAGAACGATACCATTGAATCGGCAGGAGTTGAAGGTATTGTCGCCCCGACATATCAGTAAGAAGATCGTCCTCATCGGAGACGGAGCGGTCGGTAAGACCAGCTTGATCCGCAAATTCGTCTACGATAAGTTCGACGATAAATATATCACCACCATCGGGACGAAAGTGACCAAGAAGAAGATAGCGCTCACCTCCAATGGTGAAGAGTACGATCTCACGCTGATGATCTGGGATATCCTCGGCCAGAAAGGCTACCACAGCATCCAGTCCAAGAGTTATGCGGGTGCGGCGGGCGGCATTTTGGTATGCGACATCACCCGCCGGGACACGCTCCAGAGTATCGAGGACTATTGGATCCCGAACTTCCGCGAGGTCGCCGGCGAGGTACCGATGATCCTTCTCGCCAACAAGGTCGATCTCCTCTATAGCCTCGAGTTCAGTTCGGACGAGATGCAGATGCTCGTGCTCGGCTCCGAAGAGGTCGAAGAGGTGGCGCGACGCTACAATATGCCCGCATGGCGGACCAGTGCGAAAACGGGGCAGAATGTCGAAAAAGCATTTACCACACTGGCACGGCTCCTCATCGGCGATCAAAGCACCGTATCGGCCATGGGCGGGTTGGCAGAGGGCACGGACGAGCCGGCACCAACGACGAAGACCGCCGCGAAGAAGGGGCCTAAAGTGCTTCGCCCGGAGAAGTTCGGCGTGGTATCCAAGACCGCGGTCAAGAAACCGAAACGAACGAAACGATCGAAACGATCGAAACGGTCCCAAGGGATGAAGAAGCCCTCCTCACCGCTGGTCAAGGCCACCGATAAGATCATCCAGGATTATATTCGGTTCCATCCCGATGCGAAGGACGCGCGCGTCTATGTGAAGAAAGTGTTCAAGTCGACCAATGTCGACCGCCGCAAACCGACGATCAAAGGAATGCTGAGCGTCATCGACCAGCTGGCAGAGGACGAGGTCAAACGGCTCGGGGTCAGGGACAGCCGGAAGAACAAACGAAACAGAATGCTTATGATCAAGGAGTCCATTGGCTAGCTTGTTCGTATCGTCGCACGCCAGAAGCATTCACACCTTCTCAGGATCGATCGGATAGGATCACCATACATCGAGATGGGTCGCGAACGATCCGACCCAATGAAATCGGGAGATTTTCTATGCCAGTAGAACTAGATTTGAATAAACTTCGATATGGTACAGAACTACTCAAACGCGGCTTTGCCAAGATGCAGAAGGGCGGGGTCATCATGGATGTCACCAATGCGGAGCAAGCCATCATCGCCGAGGAGGCGGGTGCAGTGGCGGTCATGGCCCTCGAACGGGTCCCCGCCGACATCCGGAAGCACGGCGGTGTGGCGCGTATGGCAGACCCCGCACAGACCGAAGCGATCATCGACGCTGTCTCCATACCGGTCATGGCCAAGTGCAGGATCGGCCATTTTGTCGAAGCACAAGTGCTCGAACATCTCGGCGCCGATATGATCGACGAGTCCGAAGTCCTCACCCCCGCCGATGTGCAGTTCCATGTGGATAAGAGCGATTTCACCGTCCCGTTCGTCTGCGGCGCACGCGACCTCGGCGAAGCGCTGCGGCGTATCTGGGAGGGTGCGGCGATGATCCGCACCAAGGGCGAAGCGGGCACGGGCAATGTCGTCGAGGCGGTCCGGCACCAGCGCTCCATCATGGGCGCCATCCGCGAGCTGAAGGGGAAGGACCACGAGGAGCTCTATGCAGTCGCGCGCAAGATCGACGCGCCGTACGAGCTCGTCGAGGAGGTCGCAGAGCTGCAACGGCTGCCGGTGGTCAACTTCGCCGCCGGCGGCATCGCCACACCCTGCGACGCCGCGCTCCTCATGCAGCTGGGCAGCGACGGCGTATTCGTCGGGTCGGGCATCTTCAAATCCAACACGCCGGAGCCGCGCGCCAAGGCGATCGTCGAAGCGGTCACACATTACGACGACCCGTCGGTGATCGCAGAGGTCTCCAAGAACCTCGGTGAGGCCATGGTCGGGATCGATATGGACGACCTTTCGGAAAACGAACGGCTCCAGACCCGCGGCTGGTAACGACCAGCTCCGATCGGCGACCACGACCCTCAGCCCCTCACCAGAAGACCAACCCTCCACCTGACGATGCACGGTCCCAGGACTTCCGCATGACGGCAAGGGGCTGATGCACCAAGCAAACCGAGGTCGAACATAACGAAACGATGCGAAAGAAGACGATGAGCAGTGCGCGAAAACGACCTCGGTCGTTACGAATGGAGAAACGGTGAGTGGTGTGGTAGAAACAAGTTCTCGGATCTTTCTTTCCACCGTCAAACGTCCGTTCCGCACGATATTGATCCGCGCCATGACCTTCGTCGTCGTCGTGCTCGTCGTATCCACACTGCTCTGGTTCACCGACCGCGACGGGCTGAAGGCGACGAACAAACCCGAGGACTACGAGCTTACACCCACCGACATGGTCTATTTCACCGTGGTCACACTCGTCACCGTCGGCTACGGCGATATCGTGCCGGTCACACAAAAGGCGAAGGTCATCGACACGCTCATCATCACCCCGGGCCGGATCGCGGTCTGGCTCCTTTTTATCGGCACCGCGTACGAGTTCATTTTCCAACAGTACCGGGAGCGGTTCCATATGCGACGCAATAAGAAACGGCTGAAAGGGCACGTGATCGTCTGTGGGTTCAGTTCCATCGGCCGGTTCGTCGTCAAAGAGCTGCTCGCCAAGATGTTTCCGAAAAAACAGATCGTGATCGTCAGTAACGACGAAGAGGACTGCGAGGCGGCGGCCAATGAAGGCTTTGTCACGCTCATCGGCGACGCCACACGGGAGGAGGTGCTGAAAGATGCACTCATCGACCGCGCCGCCTATATCATCGTGACCACGGGCCGCGACGATACGAACATCCTCGCGAGTCTCACGGCGCGTGACCTCAACCCGACCCTCACCGTGGTGGTCCGCGCCAACGAGGGCGAGAATGTGAAGCTGCTTCGGCGCAGCGGTGCCGATGTGATCGTGAACCCGAACCACGCCGGCGGCAATCTCATGGCGGCGGCGACGCGCCGGCCGCATGCGGCGGATATGCTCGAAGACCTCCTCTCGTCGCAGACCGGCGTCGATATCGACGAACGACCGGTCCGCGACCACGAGATTGGCAAGCATCCCAAAGAGCTTCGATCCATCGTGGTGATCGGTGTATTACGCAACAACGCACCGCTCGAGCTCAGCGCGCTCGATACGGCGACGCTCGCGCAGGGTGATGTGATCGTCTACCTTCGTGAAGGTGACGATGTCGGCACCGCCACACGCCATCGCCGCAGTTGATCGGTACCCCAAAAAACAGTGGTCGCGGGGGCGAGGTGAGGTTCGTGGCCGATTTGACTGCGCGTTCTCGAGCTTACCGCGGTCCAGGCCCATGGGGGTCATCGGGCGGCGTCGGTTTTGTAAGCATGGCCCGAGCACCATCGTCTGCGAACGCATGGTTATGACCGAATCGATCGAGGCGCTCGATCATCGCGCGTTTCGACGAGGGGAGGGTCCGTAATCCACGGTTGATGAGGTCGCGTTCGGTCGCGGTCAGCGGCGCCCCAACGCACCGCTCGCTCCTCTCGTCATTCTCGGCTACCGTTCCCAGCGAGCAGCTGGTGCCAGCACATGGGCGTATCCCGTCAAAAAATAGGCAGAGCCCATGGCTGCAATACGAACAATTGTGTTCGGGGCCGTCTGTTCGGTCCCGGTCTCGGTCTCGGTTTCCAGCTTCGCCTGGACTGGAACCGTTCCGCCTCGCCTCATCACTCGACGTCACTCTATCTCGTGCGTATCTCATGCGGCATCCCATCCCGAAAGGCACGGTCGCGGAGAATGCGTCCCACACGACCGCTGCGCTTCGATAGAGAATATATAATCTCGCCGCTATAAATGTGTTCGCACCGCCTTCGGGCGCCAAGAAAAATTTAAGAAGGAAGAGCGCTATCGGGGATAGCCAGTACCGGCGATATGAGACCGCGCCACATTCCCGATAGTCCCGTAGTGTAGTGGTCTATCATACTGGCCTTTGGAGCCAGTGACGGCGGTTCAAATCCGCCCGGGACTGTTCCTCATTTCGGTTACAAGCTCAAGCGTTCATCGTTCCCCGAACATCGTTCATCGTTCATCGTGCTCCCGTAGTGTAGTCAGGCCAATCATTTCGGCCTCTCGAGCCGATGACACGGGTTCAAATCCCGTCGGGAGCACTCAACTTTTTTTCTCGCCCCCATCCAAACAGAACCGCCATCGATGAGGGATGGAAGGCTGACCACCACCCCGTTTCATGCCGGGTGCGCGAAGTTCTAGTACTTCCTCTTTTCGGATAAAAGATAAATAGAAGCGCGGCCGCACCCGAGTTCTCGGTTAGCCGCATGTAGGTAAAGTGATGGGGTATTTGTTTCGTTTCGGTAACATGAATGAAAAACACCGCAGATGGGGCGGCCCCATCCCGCTAACCGCACACCGCTAACCGCACACCGCTCCCCGCACACCGCACCCCGCACACCGCACCCCGCACACCGCACACCGCTCCCCGCTCCCCGCTCCCCGCTCCCCGCTC
>CAZSUE010000066.1:0-10386 GCA_964609045.1 uncultured archaeon
ATGGACCCGTACCCCTTCCGCGACGGGTTCGAATCCAACGCGATAGCAGATGACGAGGATGTCGCCGTAGACGGTGGTGGACTCGTGGTACACGCCGAGAAGCTCCTTGATGCGCCCGACCACGCCCGTCTCCTCCTCCAGCTCGCGGAGGCACGCCGCCTCGGGCGTCTCGCCCACCTCGATGAACCCCGACGGCGGCGCCCAGCTCCCTTTCCCCGGCGCCCGACCGCGTTTGATCAGAAGGATCTTGCCGGCATGGACGACGATGGCGCCGGCGGACGGCAACGGGTTCCGATACCGCACGAAACCACAGTCCGTGCAGTATTTCCGCTCCCGCCCGTCCCGACGCCCCCGCTCCAGCTCATTGCCACACACAGGACAGAAATTGAATTCATACACGCGCTCACCGCCGGAGAAGGCACCGGATGCGGGCTCGTCCAACGCGTCCAATTTCCATTTCCGTTTCCAGTCCTCCCTTCAGTGCCCACTTCACCCTCGCAAACAGCTCTATCGACCGACCATCGACCGGATTCTGTCAGACCTTTTGGCGCAATATGAGCCCTTTCCGGTTCTCGGTCGGCTTTTCTTTTTCCTCGACGACCTCGTTGATGCCCTCTTGAATGATCTCGACCGCGGTATCGATATTGGGCGCGCGAATGATGAGCGGGACGAACTTCTTGTTCAATCGCTAGATATTCGGCCCCATCATCTTGCCCACGATCACATCGACGCCGCCGAGCACGGACGCAGTGGCCTTCGCCTTACCCGGATCGCCATGCGTCATCGTCTCGTCCTCGGAATATTTCGCATTATTCCTCGTTTCGATCAAATCAAGCGCGCCGTCGCGATGGCACGGATGGCGCCCTGGGGGCAAGCCTCGATACAGAGCCCACATTGGACGCACACATCCTCGTCGAGTACCGCCATACCGAGCGATCCGTCCACTGCGATAGCGCTTGACGGGCACTTGCTCTCACAGACGCCACAGCCAACACATCGATCCGTACTGATATTCATCACTGACATGGTCTCATCTCATTTCGCCCTCCTCGTCATAGCGGTGCCGCATTCGGGGCAACGCTCGTCGAAACATGGATGCCCGCGCCGATGTGCGATCGTATGCCCACAGTTTGGGCAAGTACAGTTCCCGCCGGGCCCGGCTCGGAATCCGCCCATTCGTCCCCTGCCGCCACCGCGACCTCTGCCAGCAGCGCCACCGCGACCTCTGCCAGCAGCGCCCATGGTGCGTTCCATGACGCGCGTCCGGCTTGTTGCGGGTAACGCGTCGCTCTCATCGATCTTGATCGCACCGGCAGGACACGATGCCATGGCCTCGGCAACGCATCCCGCGTTCGGGTCCTTCAACTGCGCCAGACCGTCCACGATGGTGAAACCGTCAGGGCAGAGCTCGACACAGAGCCCACATCCGACGCACTCGTTCTCGTCTACATAGACCATGGTACTCATCTTCATTAATTATGCGACTGGAAGCGACCGCTCGTGGCAGCCACCTCCATAAGACGCGGCCGGTTCGGGCGGTTCTCGCTCGAACTGAGTACCGAATGATGCAGCATAAAGGAACCGGTCCCTTCGACCGGCACTTCATGTTCGTGGGCGGCAATGCGCCAAATGCTGCACGCGGGAGTGATGAAAATGCGAAAAACAATGGAAACCATCGAGTGGCTCCATCGAGGACGCACTAGCTCGTACAACGGGGAATGGAGCGCAAAGTCCTTTCTTGCACCCTCCCACCATAAACTATAAAGATTATAATCTTGATAGTTATAATCGTGGTAATAATGTTTGTGGGGCGGGCGGAAGAGCTCGATGCACTGGACAGAGAGTGGAGCAAACCGCGCTTTAGTTTTATCGTGATATACGGAAGGAGAAGGATCGGTAAGACCGAGCTGATCAAACAGTTCTCGCGCGACAAACCCCACATCTACATTCTTGCGCCGCAAGATACAAAAGAGATGCAGAGGAGCAAGCTGTTGGAGATCGTGTCCGATCATTTTGGTGAACGCAAGCCTGCGATAGACAACTGGCGAGGGGCGATCGGTTATTTGAAGGAAAAGCTGGAAGAGGAGACGATCGTATTGAGCATCGACGAATTCCCGTATCTTGTCGAATCGAACCGCTCGGTACCATCGTATTTCCAGGAATTGATCGACACGATCGAATCCAATTCCATGCTCATCCTCTGCGGCTCGAGCATCAGTGTTATGGAATCGGCAGTGATGGGGCATAAAAGCCCGTTATACGGTCGGAGGACGGGTCAGATCGATCTACAGCCGTTCGATTTCTCGACCTCGCTCGAAGTCATCGATTATCCGTTCCAAGATGCGGTTCGCTCGTATTCGCTAACCGGCGGTGCGCCGATGTATCTCATGAATTACGATTATACGGTGAGTCTTGAAGCGAATATTAGGGAGAAGATACTGGATAAAACATCGTTCATGTATCAAGAGCCAGAATTTATGCTGCGGACAGAACTCAGGAACCCGAATCGGTATATGAGTATCCTCGAAGCGATAGCGGCGGGACATACCAGGTCCAATAGGATTTCGAACGTGACGGCTATCGCCACAGGTCCGCTCTCCAACTACCTTTCGACTTTACGACGGCTTCGTCTAATAGAGAGGGAGATCCCGGTCACAGCCGAACGAAAGAAGTCGAAACGGTCGCGCTATCGGTTACGCGACAACTTTTTCCGATTCTGGTTCCAGTTCGTCGAACCGAAAAGATCATGGATCGAGGAAAATGCAGAAGTAGTCCTGACAGAAGAGATCATGCCGTCGCTTGATCGATTCGCCTCTACCGTGTTCGAGGATATCTGTCTGGAAGCGGTGTGGAAGTTGAGCCATCGAGAATTATTGCCAACGAAATATTCGAAGATCGGGCGATGGTGGTATAAGGATTCGGAGCTCGATATCGTAGGGTTGAACGAGAAGCGGGATGCGGCGATCTTTGGAGAATGTAAATGGACGAAGAAACCGATCGGGTACGCTGAGATCAAACAATTAAAGGACACGGCGAAGAAGGTCAGATGGAAGAATAACACGCGGGAAGAGTCCTATATCCTTTTCTCTAGGAGTGGATTTAAGGATAACGCCCATGAAGTAGATGGCGATGTGCGATTATACGATCTCGAAAATATGAAAGAGATCTTCAAACGATAAGGAATAGATCGCAATAGGGTAATTATCGAAGAGGCAACACCGCGGCCATCAGCTCCAGCAACAAGCAGTATACAGCGGGGACGAAAGGATCAATTCATACAAATAAATACGAACGAAGACCGCGTCCGTTTCCCACCCCGCTCATTCCAGAAACAGCCCCAGCAACCCACTCTCCTCTTCCAGCCGCCGCTCCACCGAAATCTCCGACCGCAAAAGCACGATCTCGTTGGTCACCGCGACGGTCCCCTCGATGAGATGACCGCCCACTACCGCCTTTGCTTCGTTGCCGAGCACCGCGTGGAGATGGAGATTGTACCCATCTTCGTGGCGCGTGATCGTACCCGCCAGCGAGAGCAGCTCGTGCGGTTCTTCGAAATATGCCGGCGTATAATCGCCCTTCGTTTTGAAATAGCCGAGCCGGAACGCGCAAAGCTGGCCCACCGCCGAGACGACCACGGCGGTCTCGACCTCGTGCCGGTGGCACACCGTCTCCAGCACGTCGTGGACCGCTTCGTCGGGAAAGAGCCGAACGACGATCAACGCATCCTTTCCTTTGCTTTGCATAATAATCACCATCAGTTCAGTTCAGTTCAGTTCAGTTCACTGTCTATTGTCGCGTTTGGCCTGTAACTCCTCCAGCGCCTCCTCCAGCGTTTCGAGCTCGAGGATCATCGACGGCTTCACCGAATGCGCCGGCATCCGCCGCTTGAGGTCCTCGATCTGGCGCTCCAATGCTGCGATCCGTTCTACGCTCGCGTCCGTTTTCATTTCCGTTTTCCCTGGCTCTTCCATCCGCCTCATCCCCGATAGTATCACTATGGATCTCGACCTTCCAGCTTGTGAGTCTATGTGGTTGCGCATGCGCCGAGCACCGCTTTGAACCGATCCAGCGAGACGGGGTACGGTTCGAGCGGGATGCCCATCCAGTCCGAGAACGCGAGCAGCTTCTCCGGCGCCTCACCGGCGTACTCATCGAACACGCCCAATGGATCCAGCATGATCGCCGCATCGTGACGCGGGAAGGTCTCGTTGGCGAGCCCGTCGTCCCAGAACCGAAAGACCGCCTTGCGGTACTCGAACCAGCCAGCCGGGAGCCAGTAGATCGTACGCTCGCCCGCGATCGCGTCCCGCGTCGCCTTATCCGCGAGCATATCGACGCAGTGCCGCGCCTCGGTGCAGGTGATCGTCACACCCAGTTGCTCCGCTTCGTCGGTAAGGAGCTCGTCGAGCTCGCGGGGGAGATAACACGAATCGCCATAGACCACGATCACCCGCGAGGAGCGCTCCGCCGCATCATGCAGCCGCTTGATGAGCTGGTCGTGGAGCCCGTTGAGGTTCTCGTGCAACCCGGGGGCGGTATACAGGATATCATCGGCATCGAGGAACCCGGTTTCGCGTAAGTGCCTCAGTTCACATCGGAGGGTGCCGCAGGATACGACTGTGGCCCCCCGGAACGATACTTGTTGCGTCATTTCGGTCATTGTTCTTTCACCCCTCTCTTCTACCCGGTCCACCGGTCCGACTTCTCGTTACCGAGCTGCCAAACCGTTCATCGAATCCACAATTCGCGCGGAAAAAACCGAGTCGTTATTTTACTGCAATACCCCCCTCCACCATAATATTTCCTGTTTTCTCAACCGACATCTCCCAGCACTGTTGAGATGCACGCAAGCTCGCTACCCACGAGAGGCAAACCGGCGCCGCCAGCGATCGGTGGACCGCATGCGGTCCTACTCAATCGAGCACCCGATCGGGCCAGCACCCGCCTCCTAACCTCTGACCTCTGACCTCTAACCTCTAACCCAATCAGCTATATAGCAGTTCGATCCATTGCGGCTCACCTCATATCATCGCGCTGGGCGCTGGCCATATCACGCACATCGAATGAACCGCTCGGCGTGCACCGAGGCGAACGTTATGATCGCTCAATGGATACTCCTCCTCATCGCCATCCTCCTCGTCTACACCGTCGTCGTCTATGTCCTCTGGCGCGGCGGCATCCTCGATCGGTTCAATATCACGCTCTGGGGGCCGGTGCTGATGTGGCGCACGAAACGCGGGCGCAACTTCATCGAGCGCCTCGCGCGATTGAAACGCTTCTGGCGCGCATACGGCAGCGTCGGCATCGTCATGGTCTTCGTGCTTATGATTTTCATGTTCCTCTTAATGGTCGAAAGCGCCTATATCGTCTCGGTCACACCCGACGTACAAGCCATGGAAGCACAGGAAGTGCTCGCCATACCGGGCCTCAACCCCATGATACCGTTCTGGTTCGGCATCATCGGGCTCGCCATCGCCATCATCGTGCACGAGTTCGCCCACGGCATCCTCTCACGCGTGGCCAATATCAAGGTGAGATCGCTCGGGCTCCTCCTCTGCGTCATCCCCATCGGAGCGTTCGTCGAGCCCGACGAGGAAGAGCTCCTCTCCGCTAAGCGCCGACACCGCACCCGCGTCTTCGCCGTGGGGCCCTGGACCAATGTCGTCGTCGGGCTCATCTTCGCCGCGATCTTTTCATGGGGGATGATCGGCTCGCTTGCGCCCATCGAGGACGGCGTCTTCATCGACGCCGTGATCAAGGACACGCCGGCGAACCAAGCCAATATCACCCCCGGCGTCGTCATCACGCATATGGAGGAGATCGGCAACGCGTCCAATAGCGTCACCGTCGATTCCTACGACGATTTCCATCGCTTCCTCCAACGCGCCGAGGCGGGCGCGCCCATCAACCTCACCGTGAACGACCACGGCGAGCGCATCTACTATCCCAATATCGTCCTCATGAACAAGTACGACTATCCCGACAACCGCGATGACAACGGTTCCGCGTTCCTCGGTGTCCAGGCCATCGGCCTCAACGAACTGCAAGCAAACCTGCATCGGCCGGTCACCGGCGCAGACTCCATCGGCGAAGGGATGGGCAATCTCATCTATTACGGCGCCGTCCTCCCCATTACCGGCGTGGTCCCGCTCCACGAGCCGCTCACTGATTATTACGAGCCCGCCGGCGGCTGGGGGCTTTTCCCCGAACCCGCGTTCTGGTTCCTCGCCAATACCTTTTATTATATCTTCTGGCTCAACGTGCTCGTGGGCACCTTCAACGTCCTCCCCGCCGTCCCGCTCGACGGCGGCTACATCTTTAAGGACGGTGTCGGATGGCTGGTGGAGAAGTTCACCAAGAATATCACGCAACGCCGGCGCGAACTCTATGTCAAGATGGTCAGCCGTACCATCGCGTTCACCGTGCTCTTCCTCATTATCTGGGTCCTCATCTATCCACGACTCTGACGCCCCCTCCCAACCACCGGTATGAAAGCGGCAACCCGAGGTGACTGACCATCGCATTCAAGGCTGCATGTATCCAGATGAATACTGGCGCAACGCTCGCGCGTAATATCGAGAACGCAGAGGCCGCGGTCCGCCGCGCGAAGGAGGACCTCGCCGCCATCGTATGCCTGCCAGAATACTTTTTGTTCCCACCGCTCGATCCCGCAACGGTCGATCCACAAGAGCTACAGGAGATCGGCGAGCGCACCGTCGCGTTCCTCCGAGCCGCCTCAAAACAGCATGCACTGCTCCTCGTGGGCAATGCATTACGCCGTATCGACGGCGCATGGTATAACAGCGCCTACATCTACGACCGCGGCGAGCAGATCGGTATCCAGGACAAGATCCATCCCACCGCCACCGAGCGCGGGTTCGGTATTCGCCGCGGACGCGCCTACAAAGTGTTCGAGACGCGGTTCGGACCGATCGGCGTCCTCCTCTGTGCCGACATCCTCTACCCCGAAGCCGCACGTGTGCTCGCGTTGCTCGGCGCACTCATCGTGTTCACGCCGGTGGCGTCGTTCTACCGCCACCCCGATCCGACGAAGGACGCACGACGGGCGATGTTTGTCGCACGCGCACTGGACAACTCGTTCTTCCTCCTCAAATGCGGTGGCGTAGGCCACACCATCAACGGCGCCGAAGTGGTGGGGAGGAGCATGATCACCGCGCCCTGGGGCATCCTCGACGAGGCCGACGACGAGCGCGCGGAGGCAATTGTCGCATCCACACTCGATATTGCGCGGCTCTGCGGCCACCGCACCGATAATTATTCGCTCGTCGACCGGAACCCGCCCGCGTATTATCCACTCGTCGATATAGGCGATCAGAACATGGAGAATACAACAGCCACGGAATGAACGCGGAATCATGAACCAAACCAACCATCCCCTCACACTAGACGCGATCACAAAGCGGCGATAAGCGAGCACAAGTCGCGTGAAGCGTTCGTATGAATTGTCCGGGGCCCTATTCTCTAACAGTTCTCCCATGTTCTACTACTTGCCCCTTTCGGGTAAAAGCTATATATTACCGGGCGCGCGCCATCGTTCTGGCGCATACCAGGCAGAGCACCTAGTTAATACATTTTGGGGCGAAAACATATATACACAACCCTTTGAATGGAATGAGCCGTTCTCGGTCAGGCTCCTACGGCATCTTCACACCAAGCACCCAAGCACCCAAGAACATTAGTATGGTCTGGGCAGGTTCTCAATACACAGGCATCCAAGCCCAATTGACGCTTCGCCGTATCCTCACACTGCCCGCCCCTCACCTCATATCTCATCTTGCTCATCTTGCTCTCCCCCCTCCTCTTGCTCTTCCCCCTCCTCTTGCGCGGCTGCATCCTCCTCCGGTTCCTCTTCCGCATCCGCCCACGCGGTGATGTCCTCTTTCCGCGAAGGCGCCTCCAGCCCCATCTTTTTGGCGAGGAACCGCCGCACATCCTTCGGATCCGAGGACGGTATCCCAAAAGACTCGGCGAACTTCGTGCTCGTCGCGAGCACTTTCTGTACCCCCACTTTCGCCACCGTCAACAACCCCAGCTCCTCCAGCTGCCGGACATGGTTGTAGACCTTGCTCCCCACCATTTCGCGCAAATCGGATTGCTGGATCGGCTGATGGTAGCCGATCAACGCAGCGGTCTTGAGGATATAGCGCGGGATCTCCGGCTCGGCGAGCTGCTGCACGCGGTCGATATACGCCGGCTTCAGCTGCATCGTATATTTGCGCCCGATCCGCATCACCATCAGCGCGGTCCGTCGATCGCGATACCGGCCCTCCAGTCGCCGAAAGAGCGCGGCAATGCGTCGCGAGGAGATACCCGTGGCCGCACCGAGGTCGGCGGCGGTGACCGGCTCGCCGGCCGTGTAGAGCGCCGCTTCGAGGATCGTCACCTCGTCGATCGGCTCTTCTTCCTCCGCTTCATCCTCCACTTCCTCCTCCGCTTCATCCTCCACTTCCTCCTCATCCAAATCCTCATCGTCATCACCATCACCATCCTCATCCTCATCCTCACCATCGTCATTGTCCCCGCCCGCGGCCGTATCCTCATCCACACCATCATCGTCGGCTTCATCCTCTCCCTCTCCCTCTCCTTCATCCTCATCGTCCTCATCTTCATCCTCCACCTCGGCTCTCGCCTCCGCCGAGCCCTCGCCGTTCTCGGTAGCATCAGAATCCTCTTCGGTCGTATCCGCCCTTCCCTCCACGGAAACCTCGTCATCGGTGCCCGCCGCATCGGTCGCAACCACCTCACGTTGCGCCCCCTCGTCATCACCGACACCAGCACGACCAGTTTCGGTACCAATACCGGCATCAGCACCAGCATCAGCTTCAGCTTCAGCATCCACACTGCCCTTCCCAGCGCTACCTGCGTCGCTATCCCGATCCATTCCAGTTCTAGTTCCGTTTTCACCTTCGTCAGCAGAACCCGTACCCGTACCCGGGTCTACGTCCATCGCCGACGCATGCAAGCCATCTGCATCCGCACCCTCCATCTCGTCGCTCACCCCATCGGTCACTTCCGCGACCTCACCTCCATCTCGAGCAACAGCTGCATCTGAACCTCCATCTGCATCTACATCTGGCTCTAGATCCGCGTTCCTCCCGGGCGCGCCGGTGTCCGCGCCTGCATCTCCACCTGCTCGCCGTTTGGCCATCACTCCGTCCGCTGTCTCAGCACCGGGAGCGGTTGGAGCTCTATCCGGATCGGTTTTCTCGTGCTCATCCACCGGTATGGGTATAGGTATCACCCTGGCTACCATCATTCGTTCGATCATGATCTATCGAGCGTCGCAATGGGAACGACGGCGCGCTCACATCGCGAGGTTACGATTCGTATCGGAATGCAACCCCGAACCCGGCCCCGAACCCGAACCCGAGACGTCCAGCGAATCGAGCGTGGTCTCGGAGAGCACGCGTATCCGCCTTGTGCCGTCCGACTGGCCAGACAATAGGTTCTTGATAAAAATATCGCCGTAGGGGAACTGCTGCTGCCAGACATTGATCTTACGCCGATGCGCGAGGAAGAGCGTGGAGACCATGGTGGTGATCCGGTCCTCGTGGTCCGGTTTCGCAATGGTCGAAAACTTGATCTTCCCGCCGTTATACTGACAGATCCTGCGCCAGATCTCTTCGATATCGGATTCGACGATCTCGGTATGGATGTTCTCCTTCACATCTCTCTGGCGCTTCTTCTTGCGTTTCTTCCGTTGCTCTTTCCGCCGTCGACGCCGTGTCTTTCGTTTCTCCGCTTCATTCTTCACTTCCTCGAACGCGTCGATCAGCTCGATGAGCGAGACCTGTCGTTCCCGCTTGTGCCTGATCATCTCGCGCACCGGCGACGGCGACTCCTCCTCGAGCACCTGCTGCGTGAACGAGAACGCGTCGTCGTCGGTGAACCAATCGCCCTCCGGCTCGATCCAGACCTCCTCGATCTCCTCCGGCGATTCCAGTTTGTCGAGCACCTGATCGCTCTGCAATTTCAACACCGACCACGCCATATAGATGAGCCGCCCGGCGGTGACGAAATCGATATTCTCGCGCCGCTTCACTTGCTCCATATAATCGAGCGAGAACCGCACGAGATCGATGTTCCAGGGATCGAGCTGGTTTTCCAGCACCAGCTCGAAGATGAGCGCGAGCGAGCGTTCGTACGAGTCGCGGATCGCGAGATGGTCGCCGGTATCCAGCGAATCGAGGAGCGAGAGATAATGATCGAACCGCTCGTAATCCTCGTCCTCGTCGTCCGATATCAGCGCTTTATGAAAGAGGATATGCTTCAATACCTCCTCGGCCATCTCCAGACGCTCAGTGTCCGTATCAGTGTCCGTATCAGTGTCCGTATCAGTGTCCGTATCAGTGTCCGTATCAGTGT
>CAZSUE010000066.1:10486-12703 GCA_964609045.1 uncultured archaeon
CCGTATCCATACCCATATCCGGATCAGTATGAATATCAATATCTGTCTCGCTCGTATCGGCGTCGGCGTCCGCCTCCTCATCGCTCGCCAAGGGGCGTGGAGCGGCCCGATGCTCCGTTGGCGCCGCGTTCGCGGTCCCACCCCCCGCCTCCTCGTTAGGTGCCGCGGACGAAGATGCACGGGATGCGATCGCGTTGTCGTCATCGTTCATGTCGCTTCGCCCTCCACAACTGGTTCCTGTTTGCCGTCGGTCTCGTTCTCCGTCGAAAGCTTCGCGTCCGAACCGCTCTTTGACGCGCTGACCGCCTTTACCGCAGAAAGGTTCACATTACCGATAATATCGCTGATACCGCTCTTCTGGATCGTCACGCCGTATATATGATCGGCCTCTTTTAATGTTACTTTCCGCAGCGTGATCATGAGGAACTGCGCCACCTGCGAGATGTTCGCGATCATCTTCGCCATATTCTCGGCGTTGATCGCATCGAGGTTCTGGTCCACTTCGTCGAGGAGATAGAACGGCGAGGGGTCGTACTGCTGGATGGCGAAGATGAATCCCATGGATGTGAGCGATTTCTCGCCGCCCGAGAGCGCATCGAGCCGCAATACCTTCTTCCCCGGTGGCCGCGCTTTGATGATGAGACCGCCTTCGAACGGGTCGTCCGGGTTCTCCAAGATCAGCTCCGCATCGCCGCCGTTGGAGAGCTCCTTATATAGATCTTGGAAATTCTTATTCACTGCGTTGAACACCCGAAGCAGCCCGGTCCGTTTCTTACTCTTGAGGTCCTCCACTACTTCGATGAGCGTGCGCCGCTGCTCCTCCAGGCGGTTGACCTCCGCCACCAGCTCGCGACGACGTTTCTCCTCCACCTCGTAGCGCTCCACCGCGGCGAGGTTCACGGGCTCCAGCGCCTGCATCTCACGCTGGCTCTTCGAGATCTCGCGCTTGATCGTGTCCAGTGTACGGAGCGAATCGAGCGGAATATCCGTTTCGTAATGGGCCAGTTCCGCGATGATCTCCGCGAGTCGGTCCTCGATCTCGCGTTGTTTCACCTTGAGCCCGATGACGATGTCGCGGTGCGTTTCCAGCTGCGTCTTCAGCTGGTCGATCGCGTTCTCGGTCTTGTATCTATCCCGTATCAGCGCCTCGCGGCGGGTGTTGAGCGACTCGAGCTCCGCGTGCATGGTCCGTTGTACTTCGAGATGCGACTGCAGCTCCAAAGCGTACTGCTCCTGCCGGCGCTCGTTCGCTTCGATGCGCTCTTCGTGGTCCAAGATGCTCGCATCGATATCCTCGAGCCGCTGCTCCAGCTCGGTCTTGCGGTCAAAATAGACATCGAGCTTCGCCTCCAGCGCGCTCTGTTCGGTGGTCAGCGCCGCCACCTCGTCACCGAGCTGTTCCTTTTTCGCCTTCACCGCCCGTAACTCCTCGGAAAGCTTGTGCGGCGTCGCTTTCATCAACCGATCCCCGAGCGTTTCGATCTGCCCGTTGAGTTCACCCGATTCCGTTTCCAACGCCGCACGCTCCTCGTCCAGCTCGGTCTCTTCTGCGCACAACGCCTCGAGTTCGGCGCGCGTGGTGGTGAGCGTTTCAGCCACCGTCGTCTTCGTCTCATGCGCCTCTTCCAGTGCGGCGGTGAGTTCTTTGACACGCTTCTGTGAGGACTCCTGTTCTTCGCGCGTGGTGCGGATCTGTGTCTCGAGATCGAAGAGCGCGGAGCGGACGGACTGGAGCTGTTCGGAGAGCGCATCGGCTTCGGCGTTCGCCGCGCGCAGCTCTTCGGCCACCGTCTCGATCTCGTTCTTTTCCGGCGTGGAGAAGCTGAGCATACTACGTTTGGTCAAGCCACCGGTCATGGCGCCGCTCGCCTCGATCAGCTCACCGGCCAGCGTGACCAACCGCACCCCGCCCATAAGCCGCCTTGCGGTGTCGAGGTCCTTGGCCACCACCGTATCGCCGAACACATAGGAGAACGCGGGCGTATACCGCTGATCGAAGTGTACGAGATCGATGGCGAGCCCGTGTGTGTCCGGGTCCTTTTTTGCCAATAACGCACCGGCGCGCGGTCGGCGCGCGCGCATCTTATTGAGCGGGAGGAAGGTGGCGCGCCCAACGCGGTGCCTTTTTAAATAGTCGATCGCGTCCGCCGCTACGCCGTCGTTCTCCACCACGATCGACTGCATCCGGGATCCGGCGGCCACGTTCAGGGCGGTCTC
>CAZSUE010000067.1:0-12675 GCA_964609045.1 uncultured archaeon
CGGGCGCCTCTTCGGGCTGGTGGCCGTTCTCGACTCGAACGCACGGGAATGGACCGAGGACGAGGTCTCCCGCGTCACCCTCGTGGGCGAGCTCATGGCCAATACACTGGAGCGGAAGCGTGCGGCGACGATAATTCACGAATACGATATCCGGTTCGCAACCTTCATGGACCATTTGCCGCTGGCGGCGTTCATGCGGGAGCGTGACGGACCGATCATCTATGTGAACCGCTATATGGTCAAGACTTTTGACGCAAACAGTTGGGTCGGGAAACTGCCCGAGGAATGTAGCGCTTCGGCGGCTGCCCTATTACGGGGCGACGACACGGCGGCGGCGGGTGCGGGCGAGACCATGGGCGAACGCGCCTTGCGCACCGCCGACGACGAACTGCGCTGGTTCCAGACGCGCACATTCACCATTCCACGGGTGGCGACGGAGCCGCTCCTCGGTGCGGTCGCGGTGGACATCACCGAGCGAAAAGAGATGGAAGAGAAGCTGCGGCACAGTGAGCGACGCTATCGACGGATCATCGAGAATATGGAGGATGTCTATTATTACCGCACCGATCTCGAGGGGCGGATCCTCATGGCGAGCCCGGGTGGTGCAGAACTGCTCGGATATGAACCGCGAAGCGAGTACGGAAACAATGTCAGCGACCTCTATGCGGATAAAGAACGACGTGAGGAGTTCCTCGCAGCGCTTAAAATGGAGGGCAAGGTCAAGAATTTCGAGGCGACCCTTCGGCGCAAGAACGGCGAGACGGTCACCGTTCTTGCAAATAGCCATTATATCTATGACGAGGACGGCACGCGCATCGGTGTCGAGGGCATCCTTTCCGACATCTCGGAACGAAGAGAGATCCAGCAACGATTGATCGAAAGCGAAGAACGGTATCGAACCCTCGTCGAGCAAGCCAATGAATGGATCTGGACACTGGATCGCGAGGGAGGGTTCACCTTCGTCAATGAAGTGGCCAAGCGCGAAACCGGCTACAACCTTTCAAAGGACGGAAAACGCTTCGAACCGTTGATACACCCCGATGATCTGCCAAAGGTGCAGGAGGTGTTCATGCGCACGCTGCGCGGTGAAACGCATTCGTACGATGTACGGGTACGCACCGCCGATGGCGAGGAGCTCGTGCTCGAAGTGAACACTGCACCGATCCGTGAGGGCGACGAGGTCGTCGGCACGGTCAGTCTCGGTCGCAACATCACCGAACGCAGACGGATGGAGCGCGCGTTGCGTGAGCACGAGTCGCAACAAGAGGCACTCCTCTCTTCCGTCCCCGCCGCCATCTATCTCAAGAATAAAGAATTGGAATATATCGCCGCGAACCGCGCGTTCTGTGAACTGGCCGGTGTGGCACCCGGGGAGCTGATCGGGAAGAGCGATCACGATCTGTTCCCGGCGGGGCAAGCGGACGCTTTCCGTCGCGATGACCAGGGCGTTATCGCCACCGGTGAGTCGTTCTTCAATCGCGAAGAGCCGGTGACGCATGCCGACGGGACACCGATGTGGGTGCTCACTTCCAAGGTCCCATACTGCAACGCCGACGGAGAAATAGTGGGTATCGTCGGCACCTCGCTCGACATCACCGAGCGAAAACGGTCGCAAGAGCAGATCCAGCACCTCAACGCCGTGTTGCGGTCGATCCGGGGCGTCAATCAGCAGATCACCCAGAAAAAGGACCGCGACGAGATGCTCGAAGCGGTCTGCGGGACCCTCACCGAATATCGTGGTTTTCATAACGCATGGCTCGTGCTCGTTGATGACGACGGAAGGCCGACCAAATGCTACGGTACGTGTGAGAAGGTCTGCGATGGATCGCCACAGTCGGACCAGTTCCTACCGGACGATCCCGCGTCAGTCGCCATTGAGATGCCCAAATGCTGCAGAGAGGCGTTAGAGGCGCCCGAGGGGTTCTTTCTCGCCGCCGATCCAGTTAAGATATGTACATCTTGCACGCACCGCACCCATCATGAAGGAGACCGTACCGGTGCGCTCGCTGCACGGCTGGCATATCGTGATACGATCTATGGCTGCCTGAATGTGACCATGGCGCGCAAATATGTGACCAACATGGAGGAGCATAGCCTCTTTTTCGAGCTCGCAAACGATATTGCCTACGCGCTACACAATTTCGATGTGGAAGAGCAGCGTCGAGAGGCAGAACGAGCGCTGGTGAGGAGCGAGAAACGCCGCGCCGCCGCGTTCCGGTCCAGTCCCACTTCCATCACCCTGAGCACGCTGGATGAAGGGCGGTTCATCGAGGTCAACGATGCCTTCACCGAGCTCAGTGGATTTACGCCCGATGAAGCGGTCGGACAGACGGCGTTCGAGCTGGGCATCTGGGCCGCGCCCGCTGAGGAGCAGCGCCAACGATTGCTGCGGACCCTCGAAGAGGAAGGGCGCGCCCATGGGCTGGAAAGTCGATTTCAGCATCGGACGGGGACAGAGATCATCGGGCTCCTCTACGGTGAGGTCGTCGAGCTCGATAGCGAACAATACCTCCTCACCGTGGCCATGGATATCACCGACCGCAAGCGAATGGACGCGAAGCTGAAGAAGGAGCGCGAAACGCTCGAGACGATCATCACCAAGAGCCCGTACAGTATCTCGATCTATGATGCCGACGGGCGCTTCGTGCGTGGGAACGATGAATATTATCGATTGTTCAATACTGCCCCGCCGCCGGAGTATAGCCTCTTTACCGACCCACTCTTGAAGGAGAAGGGTTTAGATGTGCTGTTGGTCCACCTCCTTCGCGGTGAGGATGTTTCGTTCGAGAAGGTCGAATACGATCCGCATAAGATCTATAGCGATATCCCCCCAAACCCGGTGATCGTCGACGGATATGGCTTTCCCGTCCATGATATGCACGACGAGCTCGAATATATCGTGCTCATGCACGATGATGTGACCGATCGTATCCGGACGAAGATGGCGCTCGAGGAGAGCGAAGAGCGGCTCGAACTGGCGGTACGGGGCACTGGCGCGGCACTGTGGGACTGGGATCTCGCCACGGGCGACGTGGTGGTCAACGAGCGGTGGGCGCAGATGCTTGGTTATGAGCTCGAAGAACTCGCACCGATCACCGTCCAGAGCTGGAACGTGCTCTGTCATATCGACGATCTGCAACGCGCCGACGAGGTGCTCGACGAGCATTTCGCCGGCGAACGCGAGAGCTATCAATGCGAAGTGCGCATGAGACATAAGAACGGTGATTGGGTCTGGATCCACGACCGGGGGAAGGTGGTCGAACGTGCGGACGACGGCACACCGCTCCGGATGACCGGCACCCATATCGATATTACCGCGCGCAAGACCGCCGAACGCGAGCTTCAAGAGAAACGACGGCTCCTCGATAGTATCCTCGACTCGTCAGGGATTGGAATCTCGTATGCGAAGGATCGTAAGATCGTATGGGCAAATCGCGCCATGGAAGCACTCTTTGGTTACGAGGACGAGAGCGAATATATCGGGAAGAGCACGAGGATTCTTTATAACTCGGACGAAGAGTTCATGCGTGTCGGGAGCGTAGTTTATCCGATATTGAAGAGGGGTGAGGTAGCCGAGGTCGCCGTAAAGTGCGTCCGAAAGAACGGCGAGGCATTCACCGGCCATATGACCGTGAGCTTATTGAACCGCTCGGCGCCGGAAGAAGGCGTGATCGTCAATATCTTCGATATGTCCTCCCGTATCGAGGCGGAAGCGGCGATGCGGGAGAGCGAAGCGAAATACCGCAGCCTCGTGGAGCACGCACACGACGGGATCGTGATCATTCAAGATGGGAAAGTCCAATACGCCAACCCCGCTCTGGCGGAGATGTGGGGCGGGACGGTCGAAGAGGTCGTCGGGAAACAGTTCCTCGATAACGTCCATCCCGAATCGCAAGAGAGGGTGATCGACCATTACACCCGACGGATGGCGGGAGAGGAAGTGCCTGCGGTGTACGAGGCGACTTTGCAGCGTCGGAACGGCGAAATGGTCTATGCCGAACTCAGTGCCGCCTCGATCCAGTACGAAGGTGCCAAAGCGGACCAGGTGCTCATTCGCGATATCACCGACCGCAAAGAAGCGGAACGACGGATCAAAGCGTCGCTCAAGGAAAAGGATGTTCTCCTCCAGGAGATCCATCATCGCGTCAAGAACAATCTGCAGGTCATCTCGAGCTTGCTTCGGCTCCAGAGCCATTCGGTCGAGGACGAGAACTACCGCCAGATGTTTATGGAAAGTTATCAGCGGGTGCGATCCATGGCACTGATCCATGAGAAGCTCTATCGCACCGGCGATTTTTCGCAGATCGATTTCGAGGACTATATCCGAAAACTGGTCATGAGCCTCTTTCGGACCTACAAGATCACGCCGCATCGCATCGAAGTAGTGTTCGATATCGAACCGGTGGCGCCGGGGCTCGATGTGGCCATACCCTGCGGGATGATCGTGAACGAACTGCTCTCCAACGCGCTGAAATATGCGTTCCCGGACACCGACGGGCGTACCGCCGCCGGCACGGTGACCATTGCGTTACGGAGGATGGAGGAGGCGGGTGTGGAACTCGTCGTCGAGGACGACGGTGTCGGCCTTCCGGAGGATATCTCGCCCGAAACGAGCGAGACGCTGGGGCTGCAACTCGTATCGATCATCGCTCGCGATCAGCTCCAAGGTACGCTGGAAGTGGATCGTAGCGGGAGAACAGGGTTTGCAATACGCTTCGACCCGGGAACGATCAAACGGTCCGGTCGGAGACGAGAGCGGAGAAATGAAGTCGGATGATCGAACGGATCGGAAATAGGTTTAAATCGATCAGTTCGAATATGTGACAATGGTGGGGATGAAGGGGCCCTGGCACTTCCAATCCCATGACTGGATTGCGAACAGAGCGTTTCCAAATAATGCTGTAGTAACGACATTGTTCGATGTCACCCGGTTTGGCTCCGCTCCGGCGCGTTCGACGGCGGAGGACCGTCCCATTACCTCTTGCATGTGACGCGATATGCTTGAGACTTTGTACTTTACCATTAGAAATTTGCGAAAAAGTTATTATTGTGTATTCCAAGCCCCTTACGCCGACTCATATCTTGCCGTGACGGAGGGTCGTAGTGCTACTCTTGAAGCATGAATGAAGTGCACATCGCGACAAGTAGGGCGAGGAACGAACCTTGGCCGTCTGGAGACAACGAGGGACCGACCGTGAGCCGATATCAATGGATCAGCTGCTCGGATGACGCAGCGAGTGCCACTGCACTCGATATATTGACGCAATGGATCGATGACCGATCCGGCACCAGCGCCGCTAATGTCAGCGCATCCGAGATTGACCTCGAGGTGGTCGCGCCCGGGTGTGCGCTCGAGGTGGTTTCCGATGCGACGGCGGATACCCCCGACGGGATCATCCTCGCTTCGCCGGACCCGACCGACGACGCGCTGGCCGATGCGGTGGACGCTGCTCGAGCCAACGGTGTATCCGTCGTAACGATATGGTCTCGGCTGCCCACCCCTACCCCGCTTTCTCATATCGGGAGCGACTGGTCGCAGATCGGGCTCCTCCTCGCGCGGCGACTCCGTCAGCGTTCTTGCGACCCTCACTCGCCGCAAACGATCATCGTGCTTCCCGGGAATGGCGCCGGGCCCGCCATCGCACGCTACTCCTTTTTGTCGGCGTTGAACGAGGAAACACGCGTTCATCGTATCGAGGTAGACGATGCCGAGACTTCGCTTGCAACGCGGATCAGAATGGCGCTCGACCAACTGCAGCCGACCGCCTCCACCGCTGCGGTGATCGTCGGCTTCGATGCGCCTTCCACCCTCGTCGCCGCCCGTGCGGTGGCTGGCGACGACGCCGCACAAGATGGCGTGGTGACGAACGCCAAAGAGGAATGCCCCGAACGCGAGCGGCTCGAAGGAACGGTGATCGGTATGGCCAGCGCGGGCTTGGAAGCGTTCATTCGCTCCGGTATCGTCCCCGTTGCGTATCGCGTCGAGGACGAGCGCAGCGGCATTCTCGCGCTCCAACTTCTACGCCGGCAGCAGGATGCACATGCACATAAAGATGAAGGTGACGGTGACGGTGACGGTGACGGTGAAGGTGAGCCCGAGCATCGGGGTAAGGACCGGGGTAAGCATCGCAGTAGGGTACACGACCGCTCTCGAGACGCCGCCGGCGGCGGCGGTGCGCTCGGCGGGGTCGTTTTGCTGCCGCTGACACCGGTCACCCTCGAGACGCTGGACCGTGGCGGGACGACGGAATTGGCAGGGCGAACGAGCCCGACGGAGAGTTCTCCTGCGGCAATGCTGGGCACCGATCAAGCTGCGGTGGTGCGACCCGGCGGAGGCGGGCTTGGCCATACCCTCGAAGAGCTGGCGGGTGCGGGTCAAACCACTCTTGAAGCGTCCTACCGTCACGCCCTCCTGGTTCTTGAAAAGGCGCTCGCATGTCAGAAGGATGCGGTGCTGATCTGCGACCGCTCCACACCGATCCATATTGTCGAATCAAACCACGCGGCAAAAACGGTGTTCGGCTATCCGCGCGATGAGCTGCGGGGGATGCCGTTGCGAGACCTTTTCGTCGATCGCTCCTCGTACGACGATTTTCTTCATTATTCCTCCTCGAGAGCGGTGTCGGTGGACGAGGGTGCGTTCCATCTGATCGATCTCTCGCTTTCACGCAAGGACGGGCTTTGCTTCCCGGCATATCTGAGCATCGTCGAGCTGAGCGACACCGAGACCGCCCTCGGATGTTTGATGGTCGTGCACGATCTGTCGGCGCGTAAGAACACGGAGGACGCGCTCCAGGCGCGCGAGCGGTTATACGAGACGCTGGTGGAGACCTCACCCGACGCGGTCGCGGTGACCGATCTCGAACTCCGGTTCACCTATGTCTCGAACCGCGCCTTCGAACTGCACGGCTTTGGGAGCGCCGACGAGATGCTCGGGCGTAGTGTCTTCGACATGCTCACCCCCTCGTGCCGCGCGAAAGCACATGTATTGAAAAAGGTCTCACGCACAAAAGGGTCGATCCGTAACGCGGAACTGGAGATGATGCGCGTCGACGGGAGCACTTTCATCGGTGAGGTCAGTGCCTCACTTCTCTATGACCCCGACGGCGGCGCAAGCGGCTATCTCGCCACAGTCCGCGATATCACCCATCGTAAAGCGGCGGAGGAGGCGCTGCGGCGGTCGGAGGAGAATTACCGCCGCATCGTCGAGAACATCAACGACGCCCTGGTGATCCACGATATCGAAGGTAATCTCCTCGATGTGAACGATAATTGCTGCCAAATGCTCGGCTACGAGCGCGAGGAGCTATTGGAGAAGGAATGGACCGAGCTGACACCGAAGGATCTCTGGAGAAAAATGGGAGAATGGACGCAAATATTGCTCGATCGTGGCAACTTCGTCTTCGACGCTGTCGTTCTCCATCGTACCGGTCGACGCATACCGGTCTCGGTCTCCGCGAGGGCCAGCGCCGTGGACGGTGGGGTTGTGATCCAATCGTTCATGCGCGATATCACTCTTCGTAAGCGCGCCGAGCAGGAATTGCGCGAGAAGACCGAACTGCTCGAGACGATGATCAATAGCGCGACCTATGCGATCTTCGTCGCCGACGCGGACCGCGAGATCGTGCTGATGAATACTGCATGTGGCGATTTATGCGACGCGATCATGACGAACTGGACCTTTCCGGAGATACTGGAAAATGTGCATCGCGAGGATCGGCGCGAAGCGAACCACGCGTTTCGTGCCGCGCTCGAGGGCCGATCGAGCCAGGATGAGTATCGTGTCATGTTCGAAGACGGGCTCTACCATATATTGACCATCTCGTTCTCGCCCATGACGTGGAGCGGCGAGCCACATGTGCTCGAGGTGTTGAACGATGTCACCGAGCTGAAACGCGCCGAGGAGGAGATCCATGTCCTCAGTCAGTTCCGGCAGCGCATTATCGAGAACGCCAATGTCTGGCTCGACGTCCTCGACGATCGCGGGAATATCCTCATATGGAACCACGCCGCCGAAGAGATCAGCGGCTACGCGCGTCACGAAGTGATCGGCCATCGGAGGGCGTGGGAGTGGCTCTACCCGGACGAAGACTATCGTCGGGAGATAAAAGAGCACGCAAACGCGATCATCGAAGAGGGGGTGGTGGTGGAGAACTATGAGACGCGGATCCTTACAAAGGGCGGTGAGGAGCGTATCATTTCGTGGAACTCGCATGATCTCACCGACCACGACGGCACGACCATCGGCTCCATCTCCATAGGGCGCGATGTGACCGAGCAAAAACGCATGCGAGAGGCATTGCGGGCCACGCTCGAGTCGACGGCGGACGGGATACTCGTTGTGGACAAGAGCGGTACGATCACCCACTCGAACGCGCGCTTCTGTTCGCTCTGGCGTATGCCCAAACAGCTGGGCGAGGGGGCGAGCTACGAGGAGTTCCTCGACTGTGCTCAAGCGCAGCTCGTCGATCCCGCATCGTTCATCGAGAAGTTCGAGCACCTCTATCGTTCGGATCAGATCGATTTCGATGTCCTCTATTTCAACGACGATCGCGGGTTCGAGTGCTATTCCTCGCCGCTGGTCCGCGACGGCGAGCTGATCGGTCGGGTCTGGAGCTTTCGCGATATTACCGAACGGCTCCATGCCGAAGAACGGCTCCGCGAGACGAAGCAGTTCCTCGACAGCGTTATCAACAGTATGCACGATCCCGTCTTCGTCAAGAACGAGGCGCATGAGTGGGTGCTCATGAACGATTCGATGTGCGAGATGATGGGACTGGCGCGCGAAGAGCTGCTTGGGAGATCCGATTACGATATCTTCCCGCGATCGGAAGCCGATGTGTTCTGGGAGAAGGACGACCTCGTGCTTCGCACCGGTGAGCCCAATGTGAACGAGGAGCGCTTCACTGCGCCCGACGGCGTCCATGTCATATTGACCGCCAAATCTCGCTATCGCGATTCGCTTACCGATGAGCGGTTCATCGTCGGCTCGATACGCGATATCACCGAGCGGAAGAAAGTCGAAGAACGGCTCCGAACGACGCTCGCGGAATTGAAACGGTCCAACGCAGACCTCGAGCAGTTCGCCTACCTCGTCTCGCACGATCTGCGCGCGCCGTTACGCTCGATCAACGGCTTCTCGCGGGCACTACTCGAGGATTATACCGACGCGCTCGACGAGGTCCAAACGGATTATCTCCAGCGTATCCATCGCGGGAGCGTGCGCATGGGCCAGTTGATCGACGACCTTCTCAAGCTCTCGCGGGTGACCCGTGGCGCGTTGCGGCGCGTGAAGGTCGACCTTTCCGCCACGGCATTCGAGATCGTCGACCGGCTCAAACGGCGCGAGCCCGGGCGTGCCTCGACCCTCGAGATCGAGATCGAGGAGGGTATGAGCGCATGGGCCGACGAGCGGCTGATCAATGTGGTCCTCGAGAACCTCATCGGCAACGCATGGAAGTTCACGAGCCGCTGTGACCATGCGACGATACGGGTTGGATCCTCTCAAGAGAACGGTCGCACCGTCTTTTCCGTCGCCGATACGGGTACGGGGTTCGATATGGCCTATGTGGACAAGCTCTTCGTTGCGTTCCAGCGTCTGCATCGCGAAAGCGAGTTTCCCGGCACCGGCATCGGATTGGTCACCGTCCGTCGCGTCATCGAGCGGCATGGCGGGCGGGTCTGGGCCGAAGGTGAGGTCGGTGTCGGCGCAACATTCTATTTCACACTCCCGCACGATAATTGAGGGTAGATCGATGAACGACAAGATCATCTTACTGGTGGAGGACAACGCTGACGACGAAGCGCTCACGCTCCGTGCATTGCGCAAGAACAATGTGATGAACCGCATCGTCGTGGCACGCGACGGCGCCGAGGCGCTGGACTATCTCTTCGCGCGAGGTGAATACTCGCACCGTGAACCATATGAGCTGCCGGAGGTGGTGCTCCTCGATCTGAAGCTCCCAAAGCTCGACGGGCTCGATGTGTTACGCGCCATCCGTGAGGACGAGCGCACGCGACTCCTCCCCGTCGTCATCCTCACCTCGTCCGATATGGAACGCGACCTTATCGAGAGTTATAAGCTGGGAGCCAATAGTTATGTTCGAAAACCGGTGGAGTTCTCCGAGTTCGTCGACGCGGTACGGCAACTCCATCTCTACTGGATGGTGCTGAACGAGGGGGCGCCGGTATCGGCCCCCGCGAGGAGGGTGTAGATATCCATGTCGCGGTTACCGTCTTCGTCCTCGTCCTCTTCCTCTTCCTCGTCTTCATCTTCATCTTCATCTCCGTCCTCGTCGTCCTCGTCGTCAGCGTCCTCGTCGTCGTCCCCATCACCATCAGCATCACCATCACCATCACCATCAGCATCACCATCAGCATCACCATCAGCATCTGCGTCAAAATCGACATCCTCACCCTCATCCTCATCGCCGATACCGTTGCGCATGTTGATCGTCGAGGATTCGGAGGACGACACCCTATTGATGCTCCGCGAGCTGCGCAAGGGCGGGTACGATCCGGAGTATATCCGCGTCGATACCATGGGCGCCATGCAGCAGGCGCTGGAAGAGGAGTGGGATATCGTCATCGCGGACCACTCGATGCCGTTCTTTAGTTCCACCGCCGCACTCGACCTCCTCAAACGCTCGAGGCTCGATATTCCGTTCATCCTCGTCTCCGGTGCCATCGGTGAGGAGATCGCGGTGGAAGCGATGCGCAAGGGCGCGCACGATTATATCATGAAAGGCAACCTCATGCGGCTGGTGCCGGCGATCAAACGCGAGTTGCGCGAGGCGGAGGTCCGACGCGAACGGAAGGCGACGCAGGAGGAGCTGCGACGCAGCGAGGCGAGGAACCGCGCTTTGGTCGGCGCCATTCCCGATACGATGTTCCGCATCGACCATCTTGGACGGTATATCGATTTTGTGCATGCGAAAAGTAAGGCGCTCTTCGACGGCGATTCGGTGATCGGGAAGAAGGTAACCGAGGTGTTCCCCGAGGAGGTGGCCCAGCAGACGATGCACGCCATCGAGCGCACCCTCGCAAGCGGTGAGAGCCAGATCATCGAATATTCGCTTTTTGCGCCGACCGATGCCGAAACCGCCGAGCGTCATTACGAGCTGCGGCTCGTGGTCTGCGGCGAGGACGAGGTGCTCGCCATCATGCGCGATATCTCAAAACGGAAGCACGCCGAGCAACAGATCCACGATTCACTCCACGAAAAGGAGGTGCTTTTGAAAGAGATCCATCACCGGGTCAAGAACAATTTGCAGATCATCTCGAGCCTCCTCAGCCTCCAAAGCCGCTATATCACCGAACCTCACTATGGGGAGATGTTCACGGACAGCCAGAACCGTATCCAATCCATGGCGTTGATCCACGAGAAGCTGTACCAGTCCGCAGATCTGCGCAAGATCGATTTTTGCGATTATATCCGCCATCTCGCGAACACGCTCTTTGGGACCTATCAAGCGAGCAGGAAAGATATCAGGTTCGAACTGGAGGTAGAGGATGTGGCGCTGGGTATCGACGATGCGATCCCATGCGGTCTCGTCATCAACGAACTCCTCTCCAACGCACTGAAGTATGCGTTCCCCGACGATCGTTCCGGCACCATATCGGTCCGGCTGCGCAGGCTGGATGAGGTTGCCTGCGATCGTACCATCGAGCTGGTGATCGCGGACGACGGGGTGGGACTGCCCGCGGACGTGGATGTGCAACACAGTGATTCGCTGGGGCTACGGCTGGTCAAGATCCTCGCGGAGGATCAGCTGGGCGGTACCATTGAGGTGCGGCGCGACGAGGGCACGGCGTTTCGGATCGCATTCTCTACTCGTCATACGGGGTCTACGCTCACCGCGTGATGGGGGCGGCCGGTTTCGATCGCGATCGATGGGTTGGAAGCTAGATTTATAAAGCACCAGCGGGGTAAAGCAACATATGTGCTTAGCCATTCCGGGAAAGGTCATCGAGCGCGACGGGAAAATGGGCGCCGTCGATTTCGGCGGCGTTGTCCGTGATGTCGACCTCACCCTCGTCGACGCGCCGGTGGGAACCTATGTGATCGTCCATGCAGGGTTTGCGATCCAGACGGTGGACGAGGAGGAAGCGCTGAAGACGCTCGATCTCTTTCGCCAGATACTCGAGGTGCAATAGATGCACGAATTTTCGGTCATGCTGCAGGTCGTGGACAATATTCTCGGAAAACTCGCGCAGCATGAGGTGGTCAGCGTCTCCGAAGTGGTGGTCCAGCTCGGCGAGTTGACCTTCCTTTCCGAAGAGGCGCTCTCGTTCGCCTACGAAGTGCTCACCCAGGAGAATATCCTGAAGGGGTCGACATTCACCATCGAAAAGCTCCAACCGCTGGTTAGATGTACGGAGTGCGGCTTTTCCGGCGAGCCCGCGTACCTCGGCGACCCGGGCGACCATTTTTCCGTGCCGGTGCTCCAGTGTCCGCAATGTAAAGGTGAGACCGAGATCATCCGCGGCCGCGAGTTCATCGTTCGGACCATCCGGTTCGAGACGCCCAGCGAGGAGGGCGGCACCGGCGAGGCCGAGGCCGAGGGCGCCGTTGCCGACTCCGGTACTGATACCGATGCAGATGTAGATACAGATATAGATGCAGATATAGATACAGATATAGATACAGATGTAGATGCAGATGTAGATGCCGCG
>CAZSUE010000068.1:0-1831 GCA_964609045.1 uncultured archaeon
ACGGCGGTTTTGGTTTATGGCGTCTGTATGTGTTAATGTTCGTTTGCTCAAAAAAACGGACCGACCGCCGAGCCGAGGTTAGCGCCCGACAATATCGTTATGTGGACGGTCTAAAGCGCATGGCCCGGCTGCGGATCTGAAACTATCTGAGGCGAACGGGAAAAACCGGATCGGCGGCGGGTGTGAGCGCGGCTGCGGTTGACCGTGTCCCCGCCGCGGTTCAGTTCGGTTCAGGCCCATTGGTCGAGGCTCTGCTGCTGGGATCGCTCACGGCTTTTTCGGATGCGTTCCAACGAGCGTTCCACCGTAGCGTCTTTGAACTCGAACTCGTCGCATAGGAGCGCATGGATCGCAGCCTCGTCGGGCGCGTGCCATTCGAGCTCGTAATCGCTCTTGACCGTCGGCTGGAGGAAAATCGCGCGGATCGCGTCCGCATTCTCGACGCTCTTCTCGCGCGCGTCGAGCGCCGCCTCCAGCGTGCCGTGCTTTTTGATCAGTTTCAGCGCGGTTTTGGGGCCGATGCCCTTGATGCCGGGATTGAAATCGGTCCCAACGAGGATCGCGAGGTCGACGAGCTGCTCGTGGTCGATCTCGAGGCTGGCGAGGACACCATCGAGCTCGACCAGCTCCGGCTCCACCGTGATATAGCGGTGCTGGCGCGGGAGCTTCCGCCGACCGGAGCTCGTCATGTTCCGGATCAAGGTCGGCGCGCCAAAGAGGAGCGCGTCATAATCCTGCGACGCGGCGGCGTCGACATCGCCGCACTTCGCCATATGGCTCGCCTGCGCCTCACCGTCGCGGGGGGCGGTGAGATGCGGGATGCCGAACGCGTCGATGAGCTGCTGCGACTGGCGTACCATGTCCTCTGAGAGGTAGGAGGTCTGTTGCGCCTTCGACCGCGCGCGTTCCATATCGCCCTTTTCCAGCGCGGATTGCCACTCTTCCAGCGCCTTTTGCTTCCGCGCACGTCGGTCCTCGATGGTGGCGGATTTCAGCTCGTGCGGCACACCGTCGAAGACGAACACGGGCTTTATTTCCAATTCGATGAAGATCGCGCAGCGTCGGAGGAGGCCCATGAGATGTGAGGTGGGGCGTCCGTTCGCATCTTTCAGTGGCGAGCCATCGTACGAACGGATGGAGGAAAGGAACTGGTAGATCGTATTGAACGCGTCGATGGCTACCGTTTTGCCACGGAAGTCCTCGAGTTCGTGTTTCTCGGTCACCACAAGATCGGAAAGGTTGATACCCATACAGACCACCGCGCAAACCATTACCACTCTTTCGCATGCGTTCTCGTCTATGCCCGCACCGGTTCAGGCGTATTTGCCGCATTTATAGCAGTACCAACGCTGATATTGCGCTATCCATGTGAGCGTCTCGCCGCAGTTGCGACAGGGGTATTTGGGCATCTCACCGCTTTTTGGCTTTTCCCCCTGGGGAGACTGAACAGCAGCCGTTTTCGGTTCGCCCGCGGTCTTGGCTTCGGTGACGAACTTTGATTGCTCGGCGCTCTGGCCGCTCTGGCTCTGAACGCTCGTTGCGGCTCCCGCTTCACTTTGCGGTGCGGATGCCGTTTCCACCTTTTTTGCCTGCGGCATCTCTTCGATCGGCCGTGCCGTCGGTGCTTCCCCGACGGGGCGCGCGGCGGGTAACTCGTCGTCGCCGCCCGCTCCCTCGCTCTTCACCGGTTCTGCCACCGATATGACCGACGGCGTTCCGGTCGTTTCCGGCTCCGGTTCGGATACCGTCGCTGCCGCCGTTTCCTGCGCGCCACCTCGTTGAGGTATCTTCGTCGGTTCCACTCCCCCCTTCTCTTCCAGTTCCGGTTCAG
>CAZSUE010000068.1:1931-12556 GCA_964609045.1 uncultured archaeon
TCCGGTTCAGGTTCAGGTTCAGGTTCGATCTCGATTTGCGGCGCCGCTTCCATCGCCTCAAGGGCGCTCTCCGCTTCGGGCGCTTCTTCCAACTGCGGTTCTGCTGCGGCTACCGTCAGTTCCCGTTCTGGCTTCGGTTCCGGTTCTCGTACTGGCTCTGGCTCTAACTCTGACCCTGACCTTGACCTTGACCCTGACGACAGCTCAGATTCCGGCTCTATCTCTCGCTCTGGCTCTGGCTCCGATTCTGTTATTATTTCGGGTCCAGTTTCTGGTTCCGGTTCCGCTGTTGCAGTTGCAGTTGCAGTTGCAGTTGCAGTCGTAGTCGTAGACGGCGGAGGGAGCGTATCGAGCATCTCCTCGGCTTCCGTATGATCGGGGTTCACCTCGAGGAGGTGTTCGAAACATGCACGCGCCATCTCAGGCCGACCCGTGGCCTTGTAGACACGTCCTTGATAATAGAGCGCGGTCTCGTTCTCATCGTCGATGGCGAGCGCCGCCTCGCAGAACGACTCCGTATCGGCCCAGTTCTTTTGGGCGAACGCGCTCTTACAGAATTGGTCGAGAATTGTGATCTCCAGTTGCCGATGCTGCGCTTCGCTGATGTCGAGTGATTCACGTAACGAGCCGAGGAGTGCGCGCTCATCGGTGGAGAGTATAAAATCGTCCCATGCCCGTTCCAGCGCTTTGATGTAGACATTGAAACTCTTGATCATATCGCGACAGGTTTCGCTTAAAACCTGACTATAGTCACCTTCGATCACAAAAGGACCTCCGGCGCCCCATACGGGTGTGGAATTAAAAAGGTTGTGTCATGGTGCGAAACCGTGCCACGGTACCCGTTCTAGCCGCGATGAAATGCTGCTCTCAGCGCCCCGCCTTGCAACGCGGCCCACACAAAGTTGGAGGAGAGGCTGTGTGATCGACGGTAGGATGTATCCCCGACGCGTGACAGATAAGCATTGAAATGATCGAGGGGCAATGCGTACATGCGTACATGCGTACAATAGAAGCTTTCCTCTTGAAATATAATGTAAGGTGAGAATATGGGATCATTTGGTAAACGCCGATCGCGATCGAAGAAGACTGTAGAACTCACCGTGCGCAATATGACCTGCGGTCACTGTGAACGGCGCGTCTCGGAGGCACTGGAAGCGGTCGCTGGCGTCTCATCTGCAACGGCAGACCATACAGATGATCGGGCAACGGTGAAACTCGAGCGTGGGAAGAGGGTTTCGTACGAGCAATTGGTCGCGGCGCTGGAACCCACCGCTTACGAGGCAAAGCGTCCCTCGGCATCCGATTGATCGTCGGGCTCGACTGGCTCGACTGGCTCGTCGTTCCGACCGTTCTCGTACTGTTTCCGGTACGATATATCGCGACACACGCCCTGGATCGCATATGGTTCCCCGTCACGATAGATCATCGCAGATTCGGTCTCGACCCATATTCTGGCGTCATCGCTCCGGATCAAGCGGTACTCGCTCATCGTTGACTGCGAACCGGTCTGATGGATCCTCTCCACCGCCGCTGCGGCGCGGTCATGGTCCGTCGGATCGAGGAGATTCCAGATCGTCAGTTCGAGGAACGCATCGCGGTTATAGCCGACGATCTCCAACGCCGCATCGTTGGCATCGAGGAACCGGCCTTCGAAATCGTACACATAGATGCCAGAAAAGGATCGCTCATAGAGCGCATGGAACCGTTCCTCGCTCTCACGAAGCCGCGCGTTGGTCTCCCGAAGCTCTTGCGTCCGCTGTTCGACGAGCGCTTCCAGCCCCGCGCGGTATTGTGTCAGTTCTTCCGCCTCGCGTTGGCGCTGGGTCACATCGCGGGCAATGCCGCAGATGCCGATGATCCCGCCATGGTCATCGCGCATGGGGACCTTGATGGCGTTAAAGGTTCGCGGCTCACCGCACACCGGCTTGGTCACCTCTTCCTCCACCGTCTCGCCAGCGAGCACCCGCCGATCGTGTTCCTCGATAGTGGGCGCGATCTTTGGCCCGAACAGCTCACGATCGGTCATGCCGATCAGCGTCGAGGCGGGGAGGGCGAAGAGCCGCTCCATGGCTGGATTGACCAATCGATAGACGAGATCTCGGTTCTTGATGAAGATCGGATCGCGGGCGGACTGGATCACGGTCCGCAGTCGCATTTCACTGCGTTGCAATGCATCCTCGGCCAGTGTGCGTTTCGTGCAGTTGCGGAAGGTTGCGATCACACCGCCGACCGCCGCATCGGCCGTGAGATTGATGCCCGTCCCCTCGATATAGCACCATGAGCCGTCCTTATGTCGCATCCGGAAGGTGCGCTCGATGGGCGTCCCCGGACGGTCGATAAGCGTGTCGAACGCCGCGACCATTGGCGGATAGTCCTGGTCGTGAACGAACTCCGCCGGGTTTCGCCCCAGCACCTCTTCTGGCGAATAGCCGAGTACGCGCACGATGGACGGGCTCGCATAGGTGATCGTCCCGTTCGTATCGAGGATGGTGATCGCATCAGCGAGGTGTTGGACGAGTGCACGAAACCGCGCCTCGGCAGCTTTCAGCTCGCGTTGCGCACTCTTTGCCGCGGTCACATCGCGGATCACGCTGACGATGGTGATATCGTTGCCATCCTTCGTCACCGTGCGTCCAGAACCGGATATTTCGATGTAATCTTCGTTCTTATGTTGCGATCGAAGGTCGAGGGAAACGGTCTCGCCCACTTCGATGGCACGACCAAAGAGCGTTTTCGCCTCCTCGAGGTCGGCGGGGTGGATGTAATCGAACACATTCTTTCCCACCAGTTCGGCGGGAGTGCGCCCGAACAATCCCTCCACCTGCGGGCTGATGAAAAGGAACTCTCCGGTGCTATCCAGCTCGACGATCGTGTCTGAGAGATTATCGATGAGCGTGCGATACTTCGACTCGCTGGCACGCAACGCCTTGGAACGCTCTTCCACCAACTCCTGCAGCTGCTCGCGGTGCCGTTCCAGTTCGCGCGCGGTCCGTTTGCGTTCGGTGATGTCGCGGAAAATACCCTGCACCACGACGAACTTTCCGTCCTCGTCGTAGATGTGCGTGAGGTTCATCTCCACCGGCACCGCCATGCCGTCGTCGTGGACGAAGGTCAATTCGATCAACGGTATCGTTCTCCCATCCTCGAGTACGGCAAATGCGTCGCGTAATCGCTGGGCGGAGGCGGGTCGGAGATGCTCGTAGATCGAACAGGGCCAACATGGCGTATCGTAGCCTAATACCGTGAGCCCGGCACGGTTCATTTCTTTGACCGCTCCGTCGGGTGTGACGATCACGATCCCGTCGCGTGCGTTCTCAAAGAGACGGCGGTACCGACGCTCCGAGCGCCTCATCGCATGTTCCGCACGTTTCTGATCGGAGATATTCCTCCCGATGCCGACGATCCCGATCGGCTCGTCGGTCTCGTCGGTCTCATCGCGTAAGAGCGAGAGCGAGAATGTGACCGCCAGCGGTGTGCCTGACCGCGTGGAAAGGAGCGTTTCGAAGTTCCTTACCGCTCCGTCCTCGCGTACCTGCTGGAGCATCTTTTGTACCGCATCCGTATGTGGGCAGTACTGTTCGAGTAAATCGCCCAGTGCCTGTTCCGCATCGAATCCGGTCATCTCTTCCGCACCGCGATTGAACGATTGGATCACGCCGTCCATGTCGAGGGTGAAGATCGCATCGATGGAGCTGTCGACGAGGTTCTGAAGGAAGCTGGTGGTGGCGCGCAACTGCTCCTCGGCGAGAATACGGTTGGTGACATCGTCGTAGATGATCACCACACCGCTCTGGGACTCGCTGATCATGGTGGGATAGAGCGAGAGGTGAAAGTAGCGGCTACTGTCCGAATCCTTCCGATGGAAACATGGCACCTCCACCGAACTGCCGCTGAGCGCGAGCATAATGCATTTGTAGAGGGAACGGGTCCCATGTGCCGTTTCGACCTCTTGATCGAGCGACTCGAGCTGTCGGTAGGGTTTTCCCACGAGCGAATCGCGGGTGGAGGCGTAGTCGTGCGCCAGCCGTTTGTTCATCTGGGTGACCGTGAGATGCTCGTCGAGGATGAGGACGTTCGAGGACGAGAAATCGACGAGGGCGTGGAGCGGGATGCCAGGTGTGAAAAACCAGACCTTTGCGGGCCCATATCGACGCAGCTCCACCTCGCCAAGCGCGTGGAGCACATCGAGATATTTTGCCGCCGTATTCCGGTTCACCGTCAGCTTCTGCGCGACCGCGGTGGTGGTCAGCCCGCGCGGGTTCTCGCGAAGGAGCCGTCGAAGGTGATCGAGGGCTTGGCGATACTCCATATGATCGGATCTCTGCAGCGCTCTTGGCGTATTAAACCTTTGCCGTGCACAACTGCTTAGCAGTTATGCTGCGTATATGCTCAACTTGCGACGTAAAATCTATATACAAACAGCCTTTTGCTGTTGATATCCTGTCCCTAAAAAATGATGTAAGAATAGCTATCGTCAATCGAATGTAGATGTTTCATGCTTATTGAACACTAAAATTGGTCGATTGCTCCCAGGGACGGGTTAACCCAAAACTATGCGAGGAATGGTTATGGCGGAATTGACAATGGAACAGATGATCGAGATACAAGAGATCAAGAAATTGAAGTCGCTGGACGACCTGACCGGCCTGCTGGAGATCATGGTCTTCCTCAAGAAGTTCGATCGCGGGAATGTCTCGAACTTTGTAAAGGACCTGCGGCTGAATCAACAGCCAGTCTATCGGACGCTCAAGAAATTGAAGGAACTGGAGCTGGTGACCATGGAGGTCAAGGGCCCGGAGCAGCGCGGGAACTTCCCCTCGAAGTACTATACCCTCACCTCTTCGGGCGACAAGGTCGCCACCCATCTCGTCGATATGTTCGAAACCTATCGTAATTTCTGATCGGACGGGGCGAAACTCGATCGGTTCGGCATTCACCCGTCAACGATCCCGTGTGACCCGATCACGGCCATTCGAACGGTGGGCGGTGCCGCACGATCTCTCCATATCATCGACCGCGGTGTCGGCGTGCGAATAGGAACGTACGCTGCGCCACGGTCGTCCATTTTTTTTTATATAAGAGTAACACCGAGTATAGTCACGATCGCCAGCACGCTGAGCTGAGGAGCAGCATGACCGATCCGTCGTGACTCTTTCGTTCCCATTATTCGATGAAAAACAACGGGGGCGGGGCGGCTCCAACCCCCAGCCCCCAAACCCTACCCCCCTCCCGTAAACGATGAGTTCCGACTCTTGATACGATACTATACAAAAGGCTTAATAATGGTGAACGAATCATAGGGGTCGACGAAACAGGAACGGAAAAACGACACGAACGAAGTAGAAACCGAAACGAGATCACGAATACACACGGTATTTGACGACAAGACGCGAAGCGACGGAGATGACTACCCCGCCCGAACCCCTGCGTTGGCGGTCAGGCCACGGGTCTGATAGGGCGACGCAGCGAGACCAACGGGCAGCGAGAGGATAATACCCAGTACGATCATATTACACGCAAGAAGTGCACGATCATTTTCCAATTGTTTGGGAACGGTGACGAGGAGCTTCGTTTCGGAAAAACGCGCCACCATTTTTTCCCTACATTCCCCGCCAGTGGAGGCATGGGCCACGCAGATGCGAGAGGATGTGGGCCGTGGGTCGATATCGATATCGATATCGGAACCGATCTCGGTTTTTAAGATCGAAAGAGACGTCTGCGATCGGTATCTCCAACACCGGCACAGCCCCCTTTGGATGGACGCAGCCGAACAAATGAAGCGAGTTTGGGACGCCAACGTCGACCGGCTTGACATACCTCGGGCCGAAAGTGCGATACCCTGACCGATTCTTGCCACGATTTTCGTCGGACACCTCATCCCCTCATTTCTCAGCAGTCAATATTCCGATCTCCTGTGAGAGCAGACCATAGATCGATAGATCGATAGATAGATAGATAGATGCGAAGCATCGCAAACGATCTAAGAAACACGAAACTGAAAAACTGAAACGATCACTCTATTGTATTACATAGGTGTAAACATGAGCATAAACATGGAAAAGAAGACATTTGAGTTCGACTACGCGGGCAAGACGGTCACATTCGAAACCGGCAGGCTCGCCAATCAAGCAGATGCGGCGGTGACCGCGCAAATGGGCGATACAGTGGTACTCGCCACGGTCACCCTGGATGAACCGTTCTCGGAGAACCTCGCGTTCTTCCCGCTCCTCGTCGATTACGAAGAGCGGTATTATGCGGGTGGCGACATCAAAGGCCCGCGTTACACGAAGCGCGAAGGTCGACCGCCCATTGAATCGGTGCTGATCTGCCGCATGATCGATCGTGGGATCAGACCGCTCTTTCCGGATCAGCTCCGGAACGATGTGCAGGTCATATTGACCCCGTTCAGCTACGACGGCCAGACCAAACCGGACATTGTAGGCATGCTCGCCGCATGCGCCGCACTCCACATTTCGCAGATACCGTTCAACGGACCGGTGGCAGGGTTGCGCATCGGCCGCGTCAACGGCGAGTTCGTCATTAATCCGACCAGTGACGAGATCGAAGAATCAGATATCCAGCTCGTGACCATGGGCCGCGGCGATCGCATCTCGATGATCGACTGCGACGCGGACGAGGTCATGGACGAGGTCATGGAAGAGGCACTACTCCTCGCCATGGAGACCATGGGACCGATGACGGATTTCATGGACGCGATGCGCGAAGAGATCGGCGACGAGAAGGCACCCGACGAGAAGCTCACCTTCGCAAACGAGTTCACGGAGGAGGAAGAGGAACTGGTCGAGGAGATCAAGAAACGGGCGCTCTCCTATTTCGACATGCTCCTTTTCGAAAAGAAGAACCATAGTAAGCAGGAGCGCAAGCGCGTACTGAAGGAGCTTCAGAATATCGTCATCGAAGATATGAAGGACGAGCTGATCACCGAGGAACGGGACGAGGCGGCGGTGAAGAAGCAGATGAAGCAATTGATGAAGGGCTTCTTCCACGATTTCGTCGAAGAGCAGGTCACCAAACGTATCCTCGACAACGACCAGCGTATCGATGGGCGTGGGCTCGATGAGCTGCGCCACCTCACCGCAGAGGTCGGCATCTATCCACGGCCGCACGGCAACGCGCTCTTTTCACGCGGCGAGACGCAGGCGATGACCTTCGTCACCCTCGGCGCACCGGGCGACGAGCTCTCCATGGAGAATATGGAGACCGACGGCACGAAGCGGTATTACCACCACTATAACTTCCCGCCCTATTCGGTCGCCGAAGTAAAGCCACTGCGCGGTGCGGGGCGGCGTGAGGTCGGCCACGGTATCCTCGCCGAGAAAGCGCTGCGACCGGTCCTCCCATCGCGCGAAGATTTCCCCTATACCATCCGCGTGGTGACGGAGATCCTCAGCTCCAACGGCTCTTCGTCCATGGCCGCAACTTGCGGCGCGTCGCTCGCGTTGATGGATGCCGGTGTGCCCGTTCGCAAAGCGGTGGGCGGCATCGCCATCGGGCGTGCGTACGACGGCGAGCGAACGAAGATCATCACCGATATCCGCGATCTCGAGGACGGCCCCGGCGGAATGGATTTCAAGATCTCCGGTACGCGCGACGGCGTCACCGCGATACAGATGGATACGAAATCGTTGGGATTGACCAAGGATGTCATCCACGGCGCGATGGAGCACGGCCGCTCCGCGCTGGCGCGGCTGCTTGCGGTCATGAGCGATGCGATACCGGAACCGCGTGAAGAACTGTCCGAACACGCGCCCCGGATCATTATGGTCGAGATCGACCCGGAGAAGAAGGGCGATGTCATCGGCCCCGGCGGCAAGACGATCCGAAATATCACCGAGACGACCAATACCGAGATCGACGTCGGCGACGACGGCAAGGTCTGGATCACGGCACAGGGCAAGGAGGACGCCGATAAAGCGAAGGATTGGATCAAGAGGATCGGGCGCAAGATCGAGGAGGGCGAGATATTCGAGGACGCCGAAGTGGTCACGATCAAGAATTTCGGTGCGTTCGTGCGGTTGACCCCGAGCAAGGACGGTATGCTCCATATCTCCGAGATCAACCATCATCATGTGCGGAAAGTAACCGATGTGCTCAAGGTCGGCGACAAGGTCACCGTCAAGGTTAACCGCGTCCGTGGTGGAAAGGTCGATGTCTCGCGCAAGGCGCTCCTCCCTCGCGATAAAGGCCGCGAAGGCGGCTCCAAACGCGAGCGTGGCCGGAAAAAGCACAAGCAGAACCGCGGCGGTCGGCGTGAGAGTAAGGGCCCGAAAGGGAAGCACCATAAAGGTCATCGCGGTCATAAAGGGAAAAAAGGCCGGGACAAGCAGAACCGCGGCGATAAGAAGCAAGGTGTGACGGAGAAGCAGCAACGCGAGCGCGAACTGATCGAACAGGAGCGACGCGAACGGAATAAAAAGGCTGAGGAAATGCGCGGGAAGGATCTCGAGCCAAGATCGAACGAATGATCGAGATGAGATCGAAAGTGCACGACTGATCCCGACTAACCCCGACTAACCCCAACTAACCCCAACTAACCCCAACTAACCCCGACTTGGCAACCGTAGCGTGTGAAGTGGATGTGAAATGATGATCGCCCTCAACCATATCGCGTTGGAGTGCGCCGATCGCGACAAGGCGCGGCTCTTTTACTCGACCATTTTGAACCTCCCACTGGAGCGGAGCTTTACCATCGACGAAGCGCTCGCAGAGCGTATCTTTCAGAAGGCCGCCGAGGTGGAAGTGGATGTGTTCCGGTCCGATGCGCTGGCGTTCGAGATATTCTATCCCGTTCATCGCACACCCCAGCCGCGATATGTCCATACATGCATCGAGGTCGCCAATAAGGAGGAACTGCTCCGACGGTGTGAGGAGAACGGAAAAGAACCGATGCTGATCGCCGACCCCAACCGCGACCGCACGCTCCTTTTCCTCACTGATTTCTCCGGCAACCTTTTCGAGGTCAAACGCGCACGCTGAGCGAGGGCGTCGAACAGATCAAGAAAAAGAAAGCCAAATGGGCCGCTGGAATTCTTTTCGTTCTCCTATTTATCTGCGGTCTGCGACGCCTCGGGGTTCCCCCTCGGGGCGTCGGTTCCCATTTTATTGCCGACGCCGAGAGCGCTGCGCGCGCGCAGTCGGCGCCAACCCTGTCCAGCACGGCTGTGGTATCGTATCGTCTCGAACCGCTATTGTACTGCATTGTAGCACCAGCCGCGTGCTGCTTCGATTCGCTTACCCAGCGTGCACCGGATACGTGTTCCTACTCCGGAGCGCAGCGGGCACGAGTCTTTTTTATACCCGAGACCAATGGTCGTAGAGATGCTACTGCAAATCCTCCGGATCATCGGCGCGATCCTCCTCATCTTCTTCCTCCCCGGGTTCATGTTCATCAACGCGCTCTTCCCGCTCAAGAACGAGTTGGACGAAGAGGACGACATGCTCTATCGGATCGTGCTCGGGATGGCGCTCTCCATCGTGCTCTCCATCCTCGTCGGGTTCTTCCTCAACTCGCTCGGGATCAACCCCGATACGGGCAAGGGCTATTTCGATACACCGTACATCCTCGCGGGGTTGGTTACGGTCACCGTCGTCTTCTTCGTCATCGGGTATCTCCGCGGCGCGTACCCGCGGCTGGGGCGCAGCCCCGCACCGGTGGAGAAGGTCGAGATGTCGCACGCGGACGAGAAGCGCATAGAGCGATGGATGGAGCGGTGGAAGTCGCTCAAAGCGCGTGAGGAGCGGTACGAGGAGAAGATCGAGCGCGCACCGGCGAAAATACGGCGCGGGTACGAGCACAGGCTGCGCGAGATACGGCGCGAGGAAGAGGCGCTGGAAGAGAAGATCGAAGCGCTCGAGGCGGAGTATAAGTAAGCCACGGGCACCGCCGCACCTAAACAGCAATACTGTTCCACACCCTTTTTTTCCCATTGATCCATCATGCCGATCACGTCGGCGGGAACGCACTCAACGATGCGGCGTACGCTGCACGCTCATATTGGTGTTGCCGGCGAGCCTTCGAGCCGAACGATCAGGTACGCCCACCACCATCCGGTAGGTGCGGCTCCGGCTGGTCTCCGTCCGTATCACACGCAGCCCGCAGCGGTCAAAGAGCGCCTCCAACCCGCCGCTTTCGAGGAACATGCGCGAGTGGGAGAAATGTGTGGGTCCTGCGAGGAACTCGGCGATGTGGTTCAATGCGGTGAACGGGCGCCGTGGCTGCGGTGCGCTGAAATCCACCGCGATCACCGCATCCGCCGCCCGCGCCATCTCACCGAGTACACGAGATCGCAACGGTGGCGGCATCTCGTGCAGCGCCATGACGATGGTGGCGTAATCGAAGCGCCGGTCGAGAATGGTGCCGAGGTCGGCGCCGTCGGCGTGGACGAAGGCGACATTATCTAACCCGCGTCGACGGCGGGTGCGCCGTGCCAGTGCGATCATGCGCGAGGAGAGGTCGACGCCGCACACGAACGAGCATCTATCGGCCAAGCTCAATGCCAACGCGCCGGTGCCGCAGCCGATATCCACCACCGTGCCGTTCGGCGCCACCGCTCCGCGGACCATCTTGCGGAGTGCGCCGATCCAGGGGTCGAGCGCGAGGCGGT
>CAZSUE010000069.1:0-11787 GCA_964609045.1 uncultured archaeon
GATCGATCGATCACCCGTCACCCACCATGCGGCTCGAGGCGCGCCAGCGGATAGCTGAGGCGGAAGCTCCCGTCGACGATCTTCTTTTTTAGCAGCTCCGCGAGCTTATTGGCGCCGTACCGGTCGGACTGCCGGAGAACGATGGGTATCTCGCGGCCGTCCACCTCCAGCTCGCCCATGGACCCCCAGAACGAGTGCGTCGGGCAGACCGGCACGCAGATGCCGCAGTGACAGCACCGTGAGCGCTCGAAATGGCGTGTCTTCGAATGGAACGCGTCCGTGGGGCAGATCTCCTCCGGGATACACCGCTCGCATCGGATACAGCTATCCGGCGCAAACGAGATCTTATGATCCGTCCCTTGCCAGACATCCGCATAGGTCGCCGTGCCCACCACACCGCGTCCGCGGAGGTCCACCACTTTCATCGGGATTTCCTCGTCGAGCGTATGCAGCGTCTCGAGGACCGCATCGGAGACGACCGGGATCGGCACCGCCCACGAGACGAGCACCTCCGGCCCCGCCGAGGTCCTGAACCCGCCCATGAAGCGCGGATCCATCTCGTGCATATCTGCGTAGCCGGTCAAATTCGGTTTCTCGCGTGTGGCACGCGTCCCGAGACCGGTGACATAGCCTTCGGCGCCGTTGAGGAGGAAGCGTGTGCCGATGCCGATGACCGAAAGCGTGGCGTCGTTCTCCAATGGGTTGATCTCGCCGCAGCCGGAGACCGTCGCCGCCGTGTACGGACCGGGGAGCGGCGAGCAGGAAAAGATGGTGCGTAGCGGCTCGGTCGACGGGTTGACGAACGCCGCATAGTTACGGTAGCAGTTGCGCATGGCGGAGAGGACGGCGTACGGGATATCGTCCAGGGTCAGCTCGCAGCTGAACTGCTCGTCGTCGATCGTCTCGACCTCCACCGAGACCGCCTTTCGCTCGACGAGGTCGCGGAAGAGATGCCCGCCGCCGTACTCGTCCGGCCGATCGCGGCTGTGCGCAGTACCGTAGACGGTACAATCGACCAGCCCGAGCCGCTCGTTGGGCGCGGGGCCCGGATAGCCCGGCACGCCGTTGAGCCAGATCTCGCGGGCGCGGACGAACGCGTCCGGCTCGGCGATGGGTAACGAAAAGCTCGCGATGGTACCGGACATCAGCGCGCGCGTCGCCGTGGTCACCACATCGACCTCGTCCATGCTCACCGTCCCCTTCTCGCGCACGAGCCTTCGCATCTCTTCGGCGGTGAGTACCGTAGCCTCGCCGCGTTCGATCCGAGCGTCGATCTCACGGAAGCGTGAGCGCGTTTCCTCTTGGGTCATCGCGATCGCAATACAACGCCGCTTAAAATTATTACTGGTCAGATCCTAAGATGGAGAAAAAATGCGGATCGCACCATTAACGATTGGCGCACCCTTCAGAACCATAGCCGCCCTCTCTCATGCCCATCCAAAGCGGGCATCATAAGCACTGCAGAGATCTCGCAGAAAGGACCGATAATGCAATCGATCTTCTGCATTTGGTGCGGGATTCTCATTGATGAGGTGGGTGGGTTCTCTATCGATATTTGAATGATCTACGACGATAACCCCCATTGCATCAAGTCCCCCATTGCCTTTCGGATTCTCACAGTAAGGAATTCCTCTCATTAACTCCACGGACTCTCTTACTAGTTTCCTTATATTTCGGTGTTCGGTAATCTCAGTCCGGAGGGGAGATTTGAATCTATTGGCAATATTAATCACCATCAATCCACCAACAATCGTTTGTCGATCGAAGGAGTTTACTGTCTCTTGGAATGAGAAGAAATCTCTCTGCCGGTTCCTTCGGGCCTTTCCATGCTCCGTCATAATACTTTTTGTATCCATGGCGATAAAAATCCGTTTGGGCTCTCCCTCAATGAAACGGGAGTCCGAAGCAGATTCTTCAAATACATCCTGTGGAGGCCCTATAACAAGATCAACGTTCCATCTTCGAATCGATTTGGGTTGAATTGTATGATTCAATTTATAGACCAATCGTTGTTTTCTCAGGTGTTCCTGCATTATTTTACAATGATCGTATAGGTCTGAAAGAACGAGCCTACAAATTGCATTACCATGAGCGTTTGACCGAGGATGGTACTTATTCTTATTGAGATACTCCACGAAACGCTCGTCTCCGTATAATTCAGAATCAGACATTGCGGTCGAAAACGGATATCTGGATAAAATATTTATCGGTATCTAAAAAGAACACGAAGAAGGAACGCTCGTGGAATAACGAAGATAAGATGAGGGTAAGTGGAAAATGGAACGGTCACATCCCTGATCGCGATCAGCCCGCTGAAACAATTAATTTTCGACCTAAATATAACGAGGTCAATTCGGTCCTCAACCTATTCTCAGCAATTTTTGTGTAATCCGGATCAATTTCGACCCCGATACTATTACGCCCAGCGTTTGCAGCCGCCACCATAGTCGTTCCCGTCCCGTTGAATGGGTCTAAAATAGTGTCGCCGACAAAACTAAACATACGTATTAGCCGGTTCGCAAGCGTCTCAGGGAATGGTGCGGGGTGTTTGCGGGTAGAGGCACCCGCGATGTCATTCCAAACTTGTTGGAACCAAATCCTGTGCATCTCACTCGGAATGAGACTTAGGATCCGTTCTTTATACGATGGCTTCCGATAGCCACCCGGTTTGCGCTCCATTAAAATATACTCGATATCGTGCTTAACTACACCATTAGGCTCATAGGGTTTCCCTAGAAAACCACCTCCACTGCCGTTCGACTCGTGATTGGCATTAGCGATCTTATACCAAAAAATGGGGGCGAGATTATCGAACCCGATTCTCCGACAATGTACTTGAATATCTGCGTGTAAAGGCATGACGCGGTGACGTTTATGCTTTCGACGACTGAGACATACATCTCCGACGACAATAACGAGCCTTCCGCCCGGGACGAGAACTCGTCGACACTCCGACCAGACACGATCAAGTTCAGATAAGAACTCCTCATAATCGTCAATATAACCCAACTGTCCATTTACTACATTATAGTCTTTAAGTGTCCAATAAGGTGGTGAAGTAATAGCTAATTGAACAGAACTATCATCCAAAAAGCTCAAATCTCTAGCATCTTTATTGATTAGTTCGTGATTTGTCGGATGGCGCTCAATTGCGTCAGCAATTAAATGAATGATTTTCCTATTTTTTGCAATTCTTGGGATTAATCGATTGACCTCTGCCGTAGATATTTCGATATCCCCTTCCAGAATTCCTTTGACTAGCGTCTCATCCTCCATACATTAGTCCTCCACTTGACCCAGATAGACCCTTATTGCCTCCTCTAATGCATCGCGGATTTTCATATCTTGATCGATACAATGATGTAGGAACTTCTTGTATAATGCCCGGCTAATAGGTGCGGGACGAGCTGTTTCTGGCATGCGATCACTGTGGCACTTTGGTACTCTGGTACTACGACACTTTGTCATAGTGTCAATAATATAGTGTCATCCGTGTTCTTATAGATTTCTATTTTCTTCGGTCATATATATCGAGTTCGGAGTTCGAGGATAAGCCATTACCGCAAATCTTTCCACTCTGCCCGCTTGTTTATAAAGATTCCAGGTACAGCAATGCGCCGATGAGTGAACACTTTCTGTTTTTCCCCAGTGACGGAAGAACCTTTTTATAACACCCGCATCGCTCCATATCACACGCAGTGATCTTCATGCCACGCCAGCAGCGCGATCCACTCATTTATTTTCGTTCACACCCCCGCTCTTTTCTCACCATCATTATTATCGCCGTCGTCGGCGCACTGCTCCTCGGCGGCGCGCTCCTCCCGCTTTTCGCGCCGCCCAATGGTCCATCTGACGCGCCTGTCGCGTTCGCTCCGCGACCCTCCACCACCGCGCGAATGCCGACCACAACCACAGCCACACTCACCGAGCGCATCGATGCGCCGGCCGCCACCGCCGCACAAATGCAAAAGCAAAAGCAAACGAACCAATCCACATTGACATCAACATCAACATCCAGCGTCACTCACAGCATCACTACAAGCACGAGCACGAACGGGCGCGAGATCCACACTCCCTCCATCAGCAGCTATCACAACTATACCACCATGACCGCAAAGCTGCAGAATGTCGCCGCCAATTATCCCGAGATCACCGCGCTCTACGATATCGGCGACTCGGTCGACGGGCGCGACATCTGGGCGCTCAAGATCTCCGATAACCCGTCGACGAACGAATCCTCCGAGCCGCATGTCCTCTACCTCGGCGCGCACCACGGCAACGAGGTCATGAGCGTCGAGGTGCCCATGTACCTCATCGACTATCTCACGCTCAATTACGATACCGACGGACGGACGCGACGGTTCGTCGATACGCGCGAGCTCTGGTTCGTGCCCATGGTCAACCCCGACGGGCACACGGCCGGCACGCGCAATAACGCGAACAATGTCGACCTCAACCGCAACTACAACGGCTCGCAGAACGCCGACCCCGACGGCGTCTGGGGGCACAACGAACCGTATGCCGGCAGCGCGCCTTTTTCCGAGCCGGAGACGCAGGCGATACGCGACCTCGCGCTCCAGCACGATTTCCGTATCTCGCTTTCCTATCATACCTACGGCGAGGTGATCTACTATCCCTGGAACTACGCCGAGTCGTCCACCGTCACCCCGGATCACGCGCTCCAGGTCGCGATCGCACAAGAGCTCGGTGAGCGCACCGGCTACATGCCCATGCAGGGCGGCGACGATTACCTCACCAACGGCGATACCGACGACTGGCTCTACGGGTACTGGAAATACACGCTCGGCGCGAGCGAGAACACGCTCCCGTTCACCGTCGAACTCGGCACCAGCCATAGTATGCCCGAAAGCGCGATCGACACCGTCTGCGAAACGAACCTCGAGGGTGCGCTCTATGCCGCCGAGATCGCCGACGACCCCACGCGCGCCACACGCGACGACTGGACCTGGATGGTCTACCTCGACGCGGACGATTATACGCTCGATACGAACGGCCCCGACGACCTCAACGAGCTCGAATATGTCGGCCCCGACGCGAACGGCGATGTGAACTTCATCGTGCTCCTCGACCGCGTCGGGAGCGGCGATACCGTCCTCTACGAGGTCCAACAGGACCCCGACGGCGTCCCCAGCGGCGGCGCCGACGATCCCATCGTCTCCACCGACATCTCCGCTTCAGCATCGTCATGGATGGCGAGCGAACTCGATATGGCCAACCCCGCCACGCTCGAAAACTTCGGCTCCTGGACCGTGGCGAACTACCCCGCGCAGCATTACGGGCTCACCATCTGGGACCACGGCAGCGAGATCAGTCGTGCTGCAACCGAGCGTGCGGACCACAGCGCAACCCGTACTCGTGACCTCGCCGGGATGTGCTCCGACGCCAACGGCGGGAGTGGGTTCGAGCTGCACCAGATGCGCGACGCACTCGCCGCTATCGCCGCCGCCGCGGGGCAACCGCTCGATATCGTTGGGTTCGACGTCTGCCTCCTCGGCCAGCTCGAGACGCATTACGAGATCGCGCCGTACGCGCACTACGGCATCGCATCGCAAGAGCCGGAACCGCTGGAGGGATGGGACTATTCCTGCTTCACCGCGCTGCGGGACGACCCGAACATCCCCGCGCATTTGCTGGCGACCGCCATCGTCGACGCCTATCTCGATTTCTTTTCCACCACATCGGAGATCACCCAGAGCGCGGTTGACACCTACCACCTCCGCGAGGTCTTCGTCCCCACGCTCAACGACCTTGCACAAGCGCTCTATCGGAACATGTACCACTACCAGAGCGCACTGGAGAACGCACGCGCAAATGCATTCACCGTGGATTCGACCTACGACCCCGACCTCGGCGATTACCTCGACCAGCTCCTCGCAGCAAACATCCCGCAAAATATCAAAGACTATGCGCAGGAGCTCCTCGACCTCTATCCCGGTACCATCGTCCGCGAAGGGCACTCCACCGACAATGCACGCGCCACCGGAATGTCGATCTACTTCCCCGAATCGCACTATAACACCGATTACGATAGTAATCTCGATTTTGCGATCAACGAATTCTGGGACGACTGGGTGCATATGTACCAGAACCCCGAAGCGGTGGGGCCCACCATCGACCATACCCCGCTTACAGATACCGAGGATGCCACTGGCCCCTACACCGTGGTCGCCGTCATCGAGGGCAGCGGGCTCGACACCGACCAGCTCGACATCCATTATTGTACCTCCTCGAATCCGACCTTCCAGATTGTCGCCATGAGCGCAACGGGCGCCGGCGACGAATACGCCGGCGACATCCCCGGTCAAGCGCTCGGGACCGATGTCTACTACTATATCTCCGCCACCGATTCGTCCGGGACCACCACCGACCCCGCCGCCGCCGACGAGGGCGACCTCGCCACACTCCACGGGTTCACCGTTCAGTCCGATACCGTCCCGCCCAGCATCGACCATACCCCGCGCTCCGACACCACCGACACCACCGGCCCCTATACCGTGACCGCCACCATCACCGACGCATCGGGCGTCGATACCGCCTCCATCCAACTCCATTATCGCATGGACAGCGGCTCCTATACCACCACCTCCATGAGCGCCACCGGCGCACCGGACGAGTACGCCGGCGACATCCCCGGCCAGTCCATCGGCACCACCATCTCGTACTATATCACCGCCAACGATACGAAGGAGCCGCCGAACACCGCCCGCGACCCCGCCACCGGCGCGTATCAGTTCTCCGTCGTGGACCAACCACCGATCATCCTCATCGACGATACCACCACGGATACCACGCTCGACGGCTTTGCCGCCGCGCTCGACGGCGCCGGGCGTTCCTACGACACCGGCACACCGTCCGACCCCATCGGCTCCTACGAGCTCGTCATATGGGTCTGTGGCGACGATTTCGAGTCCACGCTCACTTCCACCGAACGCGATACATTAAGCACCTACCTCGACGCCGGCGGGAACCTCTTCATCTCCGGCCAGGATATCGGATATTATCTTGATATCGAGGACCTCACATTCTACAATAATTACTTCCACGCCGACTATGGCGAAGATGACAGTGGAGTTTACTCCATCAACGGTGTTACCGATGACCCCATTGGCGACGGGCTTTCCTCACTCAGTATAGCTGGGGGTTGGCCAGATACCGTCGCCGCGCATGACGCCGACGCCACCGCTTCCTTCAACTACGCGGGCACCGCCGACGCCGCCGCGCTCCGCGTCGATACCGGCACCTACCGCATGGTCTATTTCGCCTGCAACTACTTCGAGGCGCACCCCACGCGTGACACCACCAGCACGCTCGTCATGGACCGTATCGCGCAATGGCTCCTCCCCGCCGACGATGCGCCCGACGCCGCGGTCAGCGCCGTCACCGCACCCACCGGCACCGTCCCCACCGGTGAATATACGGTGGAGGCGACGGTGGCCAATGCGGGCAACACCCCGCTTTCGGACCTGCCGGTGAACTGTACCGTCACCAGCGGCACCAGCACCGTCTACAACGCCGATACCACAATCGCAACATTGGCGGCGGGTGCGCAGACCACGGTCAGCTTCGCACCAGCGTGGAACGCCAGCGTAGAGGGACCGTTCACCGTCACCGTCCGCACGCTCCTCGCCAACGATACCGATAGTACCAACGACGCCGCCGAGACGACCGTCACCGTCGACGATGTCGCAGACCTCGCCGTCACCGCGCTCACCGCGCCATTTTTTGCCACACCGTCGGACAACGACGCCGGGAGTATCACCGTCGCATACGACAGCACCATCGCATTGGCCGCGGTATTGGAAAGCAACGGTAACTTCCCCGTCGACGCCAATTGCTCCGCCACCATCACCAACGAGACCTCGGGCGCACCGGTGGGCTATGAGGAGTTCCAGCAGATATCTGCCATCGCCCCGGGTGACACCGCGACGGTGGGCTTCCCCGACTGGGAGACCGGCACGCGCATCGGCCCGTTCAATGTCACCATCACCGCGGTGGTGGAGAATACGACCTGCGCGGACGAAACGCCCCAGAACGATTATCTCTATTTCATCGTCGATGTCAACGCACCGGCACAGAACAGCCCGCCCACGCTAGGCACGCTCCCCGATCACCTCACCGTCAGCGAGACCGAGTCTATCACCCTCGATGTCGACGCCTCGGACCCAGACGACGATACGCTCGCATTCAGCGTCGAGAGTGATGCGCCGTTCATCACCAGCGACTCCATCGAACCCGATACCGGGCTCCTCCAGTTCACGCCGCCGAACGGAAGCGCGGGGAGCTACACGATCGACATCTCCGTTTCCGACCAGAACGGGAGCGACCCGGGCACCGACTGGGAGACCGTGGCGCTCACCGTGGAGGAGGTCGTGGTCAATAGCCCGCCGGTGCTCGACGCGCTCCCCAGCAACATCACCATCGTCGAGGAGGAGCGCTATATCTACGATGTCAACGCCTCCGACGTCGATAACGATCCGCTCGAATTTTCCGTCACGAGCAACGCATCCTTCATCGACGATACATCGATCGACCACCTCACCGGCGTCCTCGATTTCATCGCGCCGGACCACTCCGCCGGAAGTTACTGGGTCAACATCACGGTCTGCGACAATAACGGCACCGTCGCAGGAGGCGACATCGATTCACAGAATGTGACGCTGAAGATCGACCCCGCAGCGGAGAATAATCCGCCGGTGCTCGAACCGCTCCCCACCAGCATGGAACTCACCGCGGGCGAGGTGCGCAACCTTACCGTGAACGCCACCGACCCGGACGGCGATATGCTGAACGCCACGGTGGAGACGAACGCGAGCTTCGTTTCCAGTACGATCGTCGAGAGCACCGCAGGCGCGAGCAGACTCGTCGTCAGCATCATGCCAGCGCTCGACGCCAACGCTGCGGGGAACTACTTTCTCAATATCACGGTCTGCGACGAGAACGGGAGCGACCCGGGCGGCGACTGCGACACGGCTACGGTCACCATCGTCGTGAACGCCCCGCCGGTGAACCATCCGCCGCTCCTCGACCCGCTCCTCGGCACCTTCTCCATCGTCGAGGGCGAGCGCTTCACCTACGATGTGAACGCCACGGATGCGGACGACGATGCTTTGACCTTTTCGGTGACGAGCAACGCCAGTTTCGTCAACAGCTCCGCCATCGACGCGCTCACCGGGCAGCTCGATCTCACGCCACCGCTCGGTTCCGCGGGCAGCTATTTTCTCAATATCACGGTCTGCGACGAGAACGGTTCGGAGCCGGGTCACGATATCGACTGGGAGATCGTGCGGCTCCTCGTCTTCGAGGAGGAGCCCGCGCCCAACGAGCCGCCGGTGCTCGGCACCATCAGCGGCACCTTCGAAACGGTGATCGGCGAGCCGTTCACCTACGATGTCGACGCGAGCGACCCCAATGACGACCCGCTCACCTTCGCCATCGACAGCAACGCGCCGTTCATCACCGCCGCCGCCATCGACGCCACCACCGGCATCATCAATTTCACCCCCACCGCGGGTACGGCGGGGACCTATTGGTGCTGCATCACCGTCACCGATAACAACGGCACCGCACCGGGGGAGGATTCCGATATCTGGTGCGCCACACTCGTCGTCGAGACGCCGCCGCCGGTGAACCATCCACCACTTTTCCACAGCGTCGCCGACCCGCTCACCATGACCGCTGGTGAGACTACGCACTACACCGTCAACGCGAGTGATCCAGACAACGATACGCTCTCATATTTTGCGGCGACGAACGCCTTGTTCATCAATGAGGAGACCTTCATCGACCCGCTTACCGGCGTCATCAACTTCACTCCCACCGAGGCGATGGTGGGCGAGTACTGGGTCCGCATCACTGTCTCGGACGAGAACGGCACGCCGCCCGGCGAGGCCCGCGTCAATATCACGCTTATCGTCCTCCCGCCGCCGCCGGTGAACCACCCGCCGGTCATCGCCACCGTTTTCGACCAAGCCGCGATCGTGGGCCAAGCGTTCACGCTGCACATCGACGCCACCGACCCCGACGGCGACCCGCTGAGCTATCATGACGATTCGCCGCTCTTTACCATCGACCCCGCCAACGGCACCATCGCGTTCACGCCGACCAACGCATCGCTGGGAAACTATACCGTCACCGTCAATGTGACCGACAATAACGGCACCACGCCCGAAGCATCCAACACCAGTGTCACCTTCAACCTCAGCATCTACCCCGCGGGCATCAATATCGCACCGATCCTCCACCCTATCGGCGACCAGACCGCCTCTATCGGCGAGCCGTTCTACCTCGATGTCGACGCCAGTGACGCCAACGGCGACCCGCTCACCTTCGCTTCCAACAGCACGATCATTGCGATCAACGCCAGCACCGGCGTCATCGCGTTCACACCCACCTTGAACCATACCGTCTGGACCGATAACGGTTATCTCGGTCTCTACCCCGTCAATATCACGGTCTGCGATAATAATGGAACCGAGCCGGGCGAGGCGTGCGATTTTGAAACATTCGTCATTTTCGTGACCCCGCCACCGAACGAACCCACCAGCTTTACACCGCCAGAGGAGCTCGTCGCAACGGTGAACGAACCGTTCTCGTACCAGATCGATTTTACCAACCCCGACAACGATACCGTTACCTTCCAGGACAACTCCACCCTCTTCTCCATCGACCCGCATAACGCCACCATCGCGTTCACGCCCAACGCGGGCGAGGTCGGGTCGTACCGTATCTTCGTCCTCGTGAGCGAGACGCATTTCAATATCACCCACTACCATTATCTCTATCTGAACCTCACCATCCGCCCAGAAGCCGCGATCAACCATCCGCCGGTGCTCGAGGAGCTATCGGACCAGACGCTCTTCGTCGGCCAGCAGCAGTCGGTAGCGATCAACGCCTCCGATCCCGACGGCGACACCGTCGAGGTCACGCTCATTATGGACGCTTTGTTCATCACGCTCGACCATCCCGGGACGATTTTGATCGCGCCGGTGGAGGGTGACGAAGGGAACTGGACCGTCATCGTCAGCGTCTCCGACGGGAATCTTAGCGCACCCGGGGGACCAGCAATGACGAACCGTTCCTTTACCGTCCATATCCTGCCGTTGCCGGAGAACGATGCGCCCACGCTCTCAGTGCCCACACGGCTGGTCGCGGTGGTCAATGAGACGACGATACTACGGTTCAACGCCAGCGATCCCGACGACGATATGCTCCACTTCGAACTTCACGGCGCGCCCGCGTTCCTCGAGGCGGCGTTCGACAACATGAGCGGGGAACTGAACCTCACCCCCACCGCAGACCATATCGGGCGCTACACCATCTGCGTCTTCGTCACCGACCGCGACCCCTATCTCCCGCGCAACGCCACTGCAGAGCTCCTCGTCATCGTGCGCCACTCTGTAGTGAACCATCCGCCGGTCATCGATCCGATAGAGGACCAGACCGTGGGCGTCAATGTATTCTCCACGCTCGTGGTGAACGCGAGCGACCGCGACGACGATACGCTCCACTACTCGCTCGCGCTTACGCCCAGCGCACCGTTCGTCTCCATCGACGAGAGCACCGGCGAGATCAGTATGCTCCCCACCGACGGCAATATCGGCACCTATCGGGTGACGGTGGATGTGAGCGACACGAACGGGAGCGAGCCGCTGGGCGCTTCGATCACATTCAACCTCACCGTGGTCGCCGATACGACACCGAACCGCCCGCCCAGCGTTCCCAGCATCCCCGCGCAAGAGGCACGGGAAGGGGTCGAATTCATCCTCG
>CAZSUE010000069.1:11797-12534 GCA_964609045.1 uncultured archaeon
CGAGCTCCACCCGCTGGCGTCGGACCCCGATAACGATACCCTCAGCTGGAACGCAACCACGCCGGACCATGCGCTCGATGCGATACTGTCCATGAACGGATCGACGCTCAGCTTCACCCCCACCGCGTCGCATGTCGGCGACCATACCGTCTACCTCACCGTCTCCGACGGTCGCGGCGGCGTCATCACGCGCAGCATGTCGCTTATCATACGCCCGAACCGGACCCCCCACCTCTCCGACGGGTCGTATATCGTGAACGACAATGGCACGGTGACCTTCACCGTCACCTACCGCGACGACGACGGCGAACCCGGTGAGGTCACGGTCTCTATCGATGGGGTGGCGCATCCACTGGAGCCGCAGGGAGACGACTATGCGAACGGGGTGCGCTATCGCGCCAGCATCGATGTGGAGGACGGGGCGCAGTATTATTTCGAAGCCAGCGACAGCACTGGCAATAGTGCAACAGGCGACAGTATCACACCGACCATTGCAAGTAATGCAAAGTCGGTCTCGGTCCCCGACGATAACGAAAGCCAGCTCTGGCCCTGGCTGCTCCTCGCCGTTCTCATCGCCGTCATCGTCCTCGTGGTGCTGGTGGCGGTCCGACGCACACGGCGGCGTCAGCGTTACGAACAACGCGCGGAGGCCTTGGCCGCGCGCAGAGCGGCGGCGAAACGCGCCGCCACGCTCCGTGCCGAGCGCGAGTTCGAAGCGCAGCGGGACCAACCCCCGG
>CAZSUE010000070.1:0-6519 GCA_964609045.1 uncultured archaeon
GGGCCCTCCAATAGCTCCTGCGCGGTCTCGAGCCGTTCCCGGAATGCATGCGAGCGGATCGTTGCTTGGTCCACACGCCGATCGAAGCGCCAGACCGGTTGCTGGTTCTCGAGCCATTCGTTCTTGGAAAGGCAGTTCAACCGCCCATCGCGACAATCGCACCGGCGCCGGCCCGGGAGCCAGTCCAGCTCATTATCGTCCTCAGCATCTGTTCCTCCAATTCTACTTTCGACCGTTTGTCCATTGCGTGCGCGGGAGATTGTTCCGTTCGGTTCCATCATGATCGTTCCCTCAGTTATTTTCTCGTTCTGGGTTGTATTTCTCTATTATTCACCGGATATGGCTCGCGGCGGGATTATCCATCTCATGTCATCTCATGTCACATCATATCATATCATATCATATCATATCTGAAGCGGGATCTGGTACTGTTCGCGGTGGAGATGGAGGAGGAGTTCGAAGTAGCCGAGCACGCGCGCGCCGAGGCTGGTGAGGAGCACGCGCTCGTAGCGTCCCGATGGCTCCGCCAGCCGCGTGACCAACCCCAGCTCCGCGCAGTGTGTGCATGAGAGATGGACGAGGTCGCGGAGCGTGCGCTCGCCATAGGAGGTGGAGAGGATGCTATTGAAAAAGCGCTGTTCCTCCGGTCGAAGTCGCGTGCTCGCCCGCGGGATGCGGTCGCCACCGTAGAAATGGACGAGCCGGAGGAAATAAAGGAGATTGGCCTTGCATTTCGTGATATTGCCGCTGAGGAGGCTTTGAAGGAGGAGCCGGCGCTGGCCCGTAGAGAGACCCTCGTAGTCGAGGCTCTCGCCCAATGCGTCCCGGACCACCATAGCCGTGGCCGCGTCACGGAACGCTGCGCCGCGTTCGGTCAATCGCATCTCGTCCACCGGCGCATCGTCGTCGCCCTCCTCTCGCCCCCGCCGCACCAGCTCGAAATCCTCTGCGAGGCGCTTGATCACATAGAAGCTGGTGGCGGACCCGAACCGGCTCTTGATCTCGGCCCAATCGATGGCCGCGATCGGCGCCGCATCGTCACGGACCCTGCCGTCCTCATCGGTGGCGTAGAACTGGCCGGTCAGTTTATTGAGCCACCCCAGCGAGCTGACGCCCAGGGCGACGGCACCGGCGATGCGTTTGCCGGAATTCGTGCGGATCCGATCGATCAGTTCGGTGAGCCGCGCTTCGATCCTTTCGCGAGTGTAAGTTCGGATGAGGACGCCCTTTTCCTCGGCCCAACGCGCGAGACGGCGGGCGATGGACGAGGGCGTTCCATCTGCGGCATAGAGGAGGATGAAATAGACCGGGGCGGGGAAGCGCTCGTCCAGGGCGAGATACCGCTCGAGCTGGTCGGTGCAATGATGCACCTTCGCCTCGTTCGGGATGGTCGTCTCCAACTCGATGACGAGGAGCTCGCCGGCGATGGTCTCGTAGAGGAGATCGAGCCGCCCCGCCGTCGTCGTCAGCTCGCTCCCCAAACACCTCTTGAGCTCGAACCCGAGCGCGTCGGCAAGCATTGCGCTCGATTTGAGGAAGACCCACTGCACGACCGCTTCGTCCATCGATACCACTAGCGAGAACGGGGCTCATCCTATATTAGTCGATTCCAGAGGGGTCAGTGAAAGTATTCGGGTTCCACCATGACAAAATCGACCCGTCCAGTGGTCCCGAGAAGGCCGGATTCGAGCACTGAAAAAAAGTGAAAGTATTCTTCCGCGCATCGCGTTCAGGAGCGCGGAAAGGACGACGGTCGGTGACACCGTAAACTCTAAGTTGTAGTATGCGCATATTCGAATATAGCAACACATGAATATAGTGGTGCCGTCCCATGGCCAACAATGAGAATGACCATCTTCGACCGCTCTTGAGGCACGACGAAGCGCTTTACGAGCTCCATGCGGAGACGTGTAAGGTCTTCACCAGCCCGGTGCGGTTGATGATCCTCGATCTGCTCCGTGACGAGGAGCGATCGGTGAGCGAGTTGGCCGAGGCGCTAGATCTGCATCAACCGCATATCTCACAGCACCTTGCCGTGTTGCGCGAAAAAGGGATCGTGCTCTCGCGAAGAAGCGGGACCACCCATTACTACCGCGTGGCGTGTCCGCAGATCTTCGTGGCGTTCGACCTGATATGGGATGTCATCCTCGAACGGCTCAATAGGAATGTATGGATCGCAGAAGAGATCGAAGGTGAATAGAATGGCAAAACCAGTAACGATAAAGGACAATAACTTTGCTTCGACCGTGAAGGAGAACGATATCGTGGTGGTCGATTTTTGGGCACCCTGGTGCGGTCCCTGTCGGATGATGGCGCCGGTACTCGAAGAGCTTGCCGACGACTTCGACGGTGAGATCGTTTTCGGGAAGCTCAATGTGGACGAGAACCCCACGGTCTCGACACAATTGGGCGTCGTGAGCATCCCCACATTGGTGGTCATGAAGGACGGGGCGGAGGTCGACCGGCTCGTGGGGTTTGCCCCGAAACAGCGCCTTGCGTCGAAATTGCAGCAGTATACGTGATCCGAGACAATGATCTGGCTCAATAGAATCGGGCTGATGGAGCGAAACCATGGGCTGTCCACTGTGTACGAGAGAGGGTTCGGTCCTCATTCTCTCGGCGTTCGCCATCCTGATCATATCGGTGTGGGTCCAATGGCTCTTGCCGGTGGGGGTGATATTGGTCGTTGCGGCGTATGTCGTCCCCTTCGTCATTGCGTATCGCAACCGGAACCGCGGGGATGTCGGTAGCGAGTGCACCGGCGTGCTGTGTCGGTCGAAAGTGACGCGGGATGACCGTTAGCGGGACGGCGAGAACTGCCCGCTTTCTCCGTTCTCCTTTCTCCTTTCTTTTTCTTTCTACTTTTCTTTACTTTTTTCTGGCTTTCTATATTCGTCTCGACGTCCCGTCATCTATAAATCATATTGTCATGTTAATATCGCCATGCCATTGGTGCTTATCCTCTTTTCTCCTTTTTTCTTTCTTCTCCCATTGTCCATCGGAAGGAGGATGCGGTTGTTCCGAGCGATGCGATAGGTACGAGAAATTCAACGCCGATCACGTTCGTACGATCGCCCAGATCGTTAGGATCGTCCACAATTATACTCCCACTTTTGGCTGACCGAGAACTCGGACGCGGAGAAACATATATTTATGTTTTATCCAGAAAGGGCAAATAGGAGAACATTCGGCACCGGATATGGAATGGGTTGTCGGTCAGCCTCACTCACCCACTCACGTCACCCACTGGCTCATTCCATTCAAAGGGTCGAGTATATATGTTTTCGCCAAAAAATGTATGAGCTAGGTGCTCTGCCTGGAATGAGCCCCACTTACTTCACCCACTTACTTACTTACTTGCTTTGACATAAGTACATATATCACCTCTCTCATGGGGAAGCCACCCCAGAGGGAGAGAAAGTGGTCCGAAAACCGATACGCTCGATCTCTTGCGCGACGCAGCGTCGATCATTCATTATCGTTCTTTGTCTCGCCATTTTGTTCATCGGCTCCTGGGCCAGTTTTTCATCCACCGCTCACGCCGCCGAGAGCCTCTCCATCAGCAGTGTCGAGCAATTCATCGTGGAAGATTTCGATGGTGACGGGAGGCTCGATATCCTCGCCAGCCGCGGCCAAAATTCCTATTACGACACGATCCAGATATGGTTCCAGAACGCACCCACGCGCACTCGTGTTATAGAACCGTTCTATACCGACCCTACACTGGAACTCGACCCCGATATTGAACCGGTGTGGGTCGCCATGATCCAGACCGCGGCCGATTTGTACCCGGACATCGTCTATAGCTCGATGGACGACGATGACCGCGGCATGCTCGTCCTCCTCCACCAGGAACGGGCAGACCAAACTATCGTGTATAACACCAGCGCGCTATGGCACTCTAATCCCAGCGATGGAGAGTACGGCCGGATCGCCGTGGGCGACCTCAACGGCGATACGCGCACCGATGTAGCGGTCACGGTTGTCGATGGCGCACGCGTCGACCTCTTTTACCAGCGAGCGAACGGCAGTTTCCCGATGGAACCGTCGGCCCGCCTCGATACCGGCCGCGAACCGCAAGCGGTCGCGATCGCCGATCTCGACGATGACGGGACGAACGATCTCATCGTCGCCCATTACATCGAGCGCGATATAAGGGTCTGGCGCGGAAGCGACGATTGGTCACAGAGCGACCGGACGGCGGACTTCACCATCGATTATCCAGAGAAGGACAAGAACGCGCGGTTGACCGTTGCCGACCTCAGCGACGATTCGCGCCCCGATATCCTGTTTGGGCCGTATCTCGTCTACCAAGAGCGTGACGGGTTCCCCAATAGCTACACGACGATAGAGTGCGGTCCGGTGGGCTATCCATATGATCTCAACGGCGACGGGCGGGCCGACCTCGTTGCACCCGCCCAGGTTCGCACAGGGTACGGGAACAAGATCGGCTTTTTCGTCCAATACCCCAACGGCTCTCTTCCGTTAGAACCGGACTACACCTATACGGGTGCTGCAGAGGATATCTGGCTCGGCGAACTGATCCCGGGCGAGGAACCGTTCCTCGTGCATGTGGGCAATGGCGATATCGAGCTGGTCCAACCCGCGGTCGGGATCACGGTCTCGCTGGAAACGGTCTATTCCTCGGTTACGGAAGGGTACGACGCCACCGTACGGCTCAAGGTCGAGAATACCGGCGATGTCGACCTCGGGACGCTCCTCGTCCATTTCACCATGGACGACGATACCTCCACGCCGGTGGAGCTCGATTGTCCCTCGCCCCGCTTTTCGACCACGAAATCCTATGACCTCCCCACCGCCGGCCATAGCGGTTCGACGACGATCAGCGCCCGGGTCTACTCGCCGCGCGGTCTCCTCAGCTCCAACGGCGATGGCGATGGCGATGGCACGGGGGCGACTGCAACGACGACGCAGGAGATAAAAGCGTCGGGGACGACGAGCGGCGGCGGCGGGAGTAGCATTGTACCTTACTATTACATTTTTATCATCGCTTTCTTCGCACTGATCGCAGTGGGCAACTTGGTCAAGAAACGACGACAGAAAAAGGAACGCAAGGAGCGCGAAGCAAAACAAGCGCGCAAGCATGAGGAGGAGCGGCGCGAGCGCGAAGCGATGGAGGCGCAGCGTGCGAGGGAGCGCGAACTCGAGCAGTTCCGGACCCAACTGGATGAGACCGCGGAGTATATCGATTCGTTCGCGGATCGTATTGCGAAGGCGAGCGAGCTGCTCGAGGTAGATACCGAAACGGTCCGATCGATGCACGCTGCCTTGGATACGGCCCGGCGCGCGCTGGCGAGCGAAAAGCCGCAACGGGCATGGTCGACCATCGCATCGGCCGAAGAGGAACTGACACGGGTCAGGGAGCAGCTGATGCCCGAACTGAGCGTCAACCTCCACGCCGGCTCGGCGAGAAGCGGGGAATGGGTGCGCATGGAGTTGGTGCTCACCAATACCGGTCCCGCCACCATCTCCGATATCGCGACCCGCCCGTCGGGAAGCGTGAAGGTCGAGGCACTGGATAGGATCGAGCGGCTCGAGATCGGCGAGCAGTATATCGACGAGATCGGGGTCCATTCCGACAAACCGGGCTCGGTGCCGCTTATCTTCAATATCACTTACCATCGCGCGTACGACCATCGCGCGTTCGAAGCGAAGCACGAGTTCTGGCTCAATGTCACCCAGGGCCTCGAAGGCGTCACCACGATCAATATCGATCGCTCGGTCAAGATCTCGGATTCCGTGGTCCACCGCTCCAGGATCCAGACCTAACGACGCACAACCGGAAGCTGTGACACCAGCTCGCTCATAGAACGAGAAGATAGATGGGAATACCACAACAATATTTATTTGAGCTCGCACCGATCAACCGTGCGGGTCGAGACCGGCCCCATTGCTGCCGGGAAGGGATGAGATCGTATGTCAGATAAATCGATCATCGAGGCCATCGCCGAAGAACGGGCGAAAGAAGAGGAGGAGAAGAAACGCCGGAAGCGGGAGGTGATGCGGAAGCGGCGTGAGCGCGAGCGCGAGCGTGCGGTCGCACGCCGCAAAGCGATGGACGGTGGCCAGCAACAGGAACCGCAACCGCCGCGCCGACCGCCGCACGAGGGGGCGGGGGATGCTCCCCGTCACGCGGAGCGGCGACAGTATGACGCGCACGCGGCGGAAGTCGTGGATGCACGACCGCCTACCGAGCATGAACCGGCTTTGGGCGAGAAAGAACGCGAGGCGGAACGAGAGCGCCAGGAAGCAAAACGAGCACGGCGCGAAGAGGAAGCGCGGCGGCGCGCCGAAGTGGAGGAAAAGCGGAAAAGGGAAGAAGCGGCGAAGAAGCGTAAGGAAAAGGCGCGGCGCCGTAAGCGCGAGATGCTCCAGCTCCGCGCGCATGGCTATATCCAGACGGTGAACGGCACGCTCTGTGCCGCGCAGCCGGTCTATTCGCCGCTCGGGCAAGTGGTCAACGAGGACCGGTGGAATGTCACCCTCGCATCGGACGGA
>CAZSUE010000070.1:6529-8558 GCA_964609045.1 uncultured archaeon
CGGACGGATTCGCCACCGCCGGTGTTATCACCCGCGGCTTCGGGTTCACCCGCGAACCGCTCAAGATCGAGTGCCGGTTCGTCGGGTCGCTTTCGCCCAAGAAGATCCATTCGCTGCTCATGCAGAGCGCGAAGCGCGCCGTGCGGAAGAGGCAATTCGTCGCGATCGGCTTCGTCGCGTATCGTCTCGACGAGCGCGGCGCGGCGATCATCACCTCGTTCAACCACCCGCACCTCGCCGTCTACTGCTACGATCTCGTCGCTGAAGAGCTCATCTATAACGAGCACGACCAGACCACGAAACGGTTCCTCCCATGGTTCCATCCGTCGAAGGAGCCGCCGACACTGAAGGAGCTGATCCTCGGCTGCGCCGACGAGGACGAGATGTTCACTACGAACGATCTGGTGGAGGGGCTGGGGCTGAAACCGGACGATGCCGAGGAACTGCTCCGATCGCTCCGCAAGAAGCATCTGATCATCGATATCGACGAGAAGAGCTGGGCGTTCGTGAAAAAGAGCTGAGGCTGCATCGAACGAAGCGTCGGGATGGGGGATCGAGGATCGTGAGGGAGGTGGCATGCGGGTGCGCGATACGCTGGCACACCCACCTGAGGCGTGATGGGAGAGCCGATCGTGATACGCCGTAGAAGTGGTTGCGAATTCAGAACACGATGACCTCAAAACCCTCTTCCATATACCGCGCAACACTGGGATGGCCTTTCAGCTCGTCGCAGAGTTCGAGCTCCTGGCTCTTGGCGCTGTCCAATGCACCGGTCTTCGTGGCGCATGCTTTACAGACGCAGTCGATGAGGCCAGCGTCTTTGACCTGTTGATAGAGTGCGGCCATGGGTTCGCCCGGTCCTTCGAGCGTTTCGACCATCTTCGTCGCGGCGCCTTCGATGACCAGTTTTAGGTCGTACCCGCGCTCGTGCATGTCCAGCGTGTTGAGGAGTACATGCATGAAGCACATGGGCTCGCCGTTGAATGCAAACAATGCTACTTTCTTCGTCATATTGTGCAACTCCGAGTTTTTTATTGTATTTATCTGACATATTGGACGGTCATTTATTTATCTGTGGTTTTACGCGGGGTGGCATTCATCCGCAGCCCGATGCAATCGCGCAGCACCTCCTCTTTCGGTGGAAGAGTTTCCTCAAAATAGAGGACCGGGATCCGCTCACAGCCGTGGTCGCGCACCTCGAGTTCGATCTCGTCGACGGCGACATATTCGGCCCCGTAACGGCAATAGACCTCGATGGCGCGGGTGTTGAATGCCGGCGTATAGGCGAGGAAGGTGGTATAGTCCATGGCAAGATTGGAGAGGAACTGGTAGTGGAGCGATTTGCCGAGCCCTCTCCCCTGCATCGCAGGCGCCAGTGCGATATAGTGGCCGTAGAAGGTGGCACGAATATCGCGCAGCCCGCCGTCCGTCGCGGAGAACATCGCCGGCGTACCCTCGATGGTGTCGCAGAGGGCCACGCCCAGCGCCACGCCCGCCAATCGTTTCTCGGTGCCGACGCGGAGGAGCCAACCGTCCACCGTCGGTTTTGCGAGCAATTGGTCCAGCTCCTCTCCAATATGGTCGCGCGTCAGGATACGGAAATGCGGCGGTGCGGAGAACGCGCGAAAGAGGATGTCGGTGATGGCGTCGCGATCGCAGCGGCATTTTTGATGGAGACGCTCCCAGCAGATATGAGCGAGGTCATCTTGAGCCGTAGTAATATCCATATTCAGTATCCCCCGAGGCACCGCATAGCAACGCCACAGTAGTTCGGAAATACAAAGACCCATATAATAACAATGCCTATGGTGATCTGGATCTGTCATCCATTTGTTCCACGCCGGGGGGTTCCGAACAGTACGAGCGTCAATGTAGAATCTCCGCGGCCCAGAGTGTCGCGTACCCACCCGCCACCCGTACCATCGCCAAACCGTACCCATGACCGTTTTCACACGACTATCTCCATATCATTATCTCGGCATCTCTATATCAGTATCTCTGCCTAAGTATCTCTATCTCAGTATCTCCA
>CAZSUE010000070.1:8658-12524 GCA_964609045.1 uncultured archaeon
TTTCCATTTATAAACGCATCGAGGTGACGAGCATCGAAGAAGAGACCGGCCCACGATTGATCGAGGATGAACCCCGCCCATGTATCGCGAACCCGTTCTATATCGCCGGTGAATGGCTCGAAGGTGACGGCTTCGAGCATACCCTCTCCAGTGGCGCCGTCGTGACCATGCCGTTACTGGAACCCACTGCGCTGGGGCATATCGTCAAGGAACTGACCGCCACCCGTCGGCAGCTGGCGGCGCTTTCGCATATGGAGATCATCGATTTCCTCGACGCCGTGGCCGAGCACTGGTCCCAGCCGGATTATCCGCGACGAAAGAGCGCCGAGCGGCTCCTCCTCGCCATGGGCTACGACGCGGTCTACATCCGCGATTACTTCGACGCGATCGTCTCTATGTACCGGTACGAGAAGACGATCCATATGTTGCGCAACGCGTTCATCACCCCCGAGCGGCTCGATCGATGGGTTTTGGACTCGTCGGGTATGGAGTTCTCGCGCGTGCTCCCCGCCGGTCCTATCGGCTATTTCGCCGGCGGCCCCATCATCGCCGCCGTCGAATATACGCTCGCCAATCTCCTCACCAAGAATGTATTTCTGATGAAGCCCGAGAACCGCGAACCGGTCTTCATCAACTGCTTCCTCGATTCCTTTCGCGATGTGGACCCCGATTCGCCGCTGGTTCGCGCCATGGCGGTCCTCACCTGGCCCGACGAGCGCGACGAACTCACCGCGGGGTTCGTGTCCCATGTCAACCGTGTGTTCACCTCGGGCCAGACCGTGGGCTCGCTGCGCGAGCTCCCATCGGTCACGCAGGGGTCGGTCACCCTTTCCGAAGGCACCATCAACTATGCGTTCAGTGTGATCAGTGCGGCGAAACTGCGCGACGAGGGTGCCATCCGCACCGCGGCGAAGCTCACCGCGCTCGATGTTTCGCTTTGGGACCAGCAGCAGGCGGTCTCACCGCAGGTCATACTGGTGGAAGAACCAGCGAGGGGAGGACTGCCAGATGGGGATGGATCGGAGGCGGCGTCGGAAGATGAGACCGATCGGACCGGTGCTATGGACGATGGAGGTCGACTGCTGATCACCGGACCCATAACGGCGTCGGGTGGTGGCGAGGAGACGCTCGCGCAGCGTTTTGCGGAGGTGCTGGCAGAGGAGATGGCGGCGTTCGATGCTAACCATCCGCGTAACCCGCTCGAGCTCGACAAACATGCCGAGCTCCAGTTCAAGCGTAATATCCATCGTGTGGAGGGCGCGGTGGAGGGTGGTATCGAGCTCTATGCGTCGGAGGGGAGCACGAACTGGACCGTGGTCTACAGCACCGAGCCGGCGTTCGAGCTCAGCCCGCTGGAGCGGTTCGTTTATATCCATCCCATCCCCTCGCTGGGGATGGTGCCGAAGCTCATGGCCGAGCATCCGTTACGCGAATATATTCGTGCTATCGGGTACTGGATGACCGAGGGTGAGGCGGAGCGGTTCGCCGATGCGATGACGTGGCTCGGGGTGACCACGGTGAACCGCGTGGGCGATATGGTGAACTACGACCGTGTCTTTACCGGTCCGTACCCATCGCTGGCCGCGTATCATCTCACAACGCTCGTTCGGTATGTGAGCCGGTCACGACTCGAAGGGGAGGTGCATTGAGATGTGCGACGGTGACGCCGAAAAGAGCCTCGGCGAGGATGAGATGGCCGTCGTCGATGCGCTCATCGACGCCGATGAGGTCTATCGACCGCAGCCGGAGCAGTTCCTCGCAGCGGTGCGCCAGCGGCTGGAACAATACCTTACGAACGCTCCCTATCGCCGGTTCTTCACCGATACTAAGGGGAGCGCGATGGATGGCGAGGTTCGCCGCCCTCTTGGAGAACAAGCAGAGAGGATCTCACATCCCACCGATATCCCACCGGTCTATTGTGACATCTTCAAACAATACGAATTATTATTGCGACCGCGGTCCGAGATCGTGGCGCTGTGTCGTTCGTCGGGCACCACGGGCGAGCAGAGCCAGGTGGCGTTGGACCGCGTTTCGTTTGAACGCCGGAAAAAGGTGGCATGGGCCATCGAGCGCGCGCTCTTCGATTTTCGGCCGAACACCATGCTTTTGGACGCGGAATGGGCGCAGCATTTTAGGCCCAGCGGCGAGGTCGCATTCAATAACAGCGACATCTTCCGCCAGATCCCACCAGCGCGAAAAGTGCATACGATCAGCGTGGAGGGGACGAACTACGCATATGATCGCGACCGCGCGCTCGCCACGCTCCGAACATCCGAGAAGGACGAGATACCGCTGGTGGTGTTCGCGTTCCCGTCGGTGATCTATTTCCATCTCCACGATCATTTCGACGAGACTGGCGAACGGTTCTCGCTCCCTGCGGGGAGTTGGTTGATCACCTCCGGCGGGTGGAAACTGCACACCGGCGAATCGATCAGGCCAGAAGTCTTTTACGCGTTTGCCGAGAAGATGTTGGGCATCGACCCCGCGCATGTTCGGGACGGGTATGGGTTTGCCGAGCACGGGATCATCTATCTCCAGTGCGAAGAACACCGGTTCCATGTTCCATCTTTTGCGCAAGTCGTCGCGCGCGACCCCGAGACGATGGAGCCGCTTTCGGACGGCGAGGCCGGCATCATGAACTTCATCACCCCGATCGCAGAATCGTACCCCGGTCTCTCGCTGCTCACCGCAGATGTGGGCTATACCGAGACGGGCTGTTCCTGTGGCCGGCAGGGGACGGTATTTTCGGTTTTGCGCCGGGTCGAGACGGTGGGTGGCCGCGGATGTGCACTGGAGGCCTCACGACTCCTGTGATCGCGCCCGTTTTCAGTTCGGTTCATCTCCCGCGGGAGGTATTATTTATAACAGTGTGTCATGAGGATGTGCCCGTGCATGTGCCCGTGCATGTGCCCGTGGTGGCCCGGCAGCAGTCGCCAAGATCGTTGCCCGCCGCAAAGCGGTTCGGACCATCCGATACGGGCGTTTTCGAATGACCACCGACAATGGAGGAAGCGGTATGTTTGCCACACGTATGTCGCGTCTTGCGCCCTCGGCCACAGTGAAGTTGATCGATCGTGTTAAAGCATTGAAAGGTGCGGGGAAGGATATTATCTCGTTCTCGATCGGGGAGCCGGATTTCGTCACACCGAAGCCGATCTGTGACGCAGCCAGTGAGGCACTGGCGCATGGTCGCACCCATTACACCTCCTCGTTCGGGCTACAGGAATTACGCGAAACGATCGCGCAGAAATGTGTGACCGAGAACGAGATCCCTACCACCACCGAAGAGGTCATGGTCACGCCGGCGAAGTTCGGGATATTTGCCAGTGTTCTCGCCATGATCGAAGCTGGTGACGAGGTCCTCGTTCCAAGCCCGGTGTGGGTGACCTACGGCCCCGCTGTGGCCATTGCTGGTGGCAAACTGGTCGATGTGCCGACCACCGAAGCGGACGGTTTTCGGTTGGACATCGACGCACTCACGGAGGGTGCGGGACCACAAACGCGGATGATGATCGTTAATACACCCTGCAACCCAACGGGCGCAGTCTATCCGAGAGAGGATTTGAAAGCGCTGGCCGAGCTCGCCGTCGATCACGACTTCACGATCCTCAGCGACGAGATCTATGAAAAGATCATCTACGAGGGCGAACATGTCTCCATGGCGTCGCTCCCGGATATGTACGGGCGTACGATCACCGTGAACGGTTTTTCCAAGGCGTATGCCATGACCGGATGGCGCATGGGTTGGCTCTCGGCACCGCGCGATATCATCACGGAGATCAATAAGATCCAGCAGCATTCGCTCACCTGTCCCACCTCGTTTGCGCAATACGGCGCGCTCGCCGCATTCAGCGGGAACCCGGCGG
>CAZSUE010000071.1:0-5724 GCA_964609045.1 uncultured archaeon
GTGAGATCGAGTTATTCGATCCGCTGCTTTCGGTGTTCGTCGCCTTCGCAGCACAGACGCAGCGGAACTGGCCGTCACCGTCCCCCACACATCGTAGGGCAGCCCGGGGTTCGTCGTCGCTCCAGCATTCGGTGTCGCCGCCGCCATGAAGAGCGCCGGCGCTACCAAGCCGATCAATAATAGGATGAGCAGAAATCTACGCATAATACCGTACTCCAAGATCTAAGTGGACCTTCGAGTACGATATGAGCGTTCAGAGCCTTAATAAGCGCAGAAATGTAGGGTTCTGTAGGGTAATGCATTCAAAACAATTCATCTGAATTGATATGCATTCGAATAGAGGCCTAAACAAGTGATAAATATTCGAATACCTTTTAAATTGAACAACAGAAGGCCAAGTCTTTGAGTGGAAAAATGATTAAGGACTATGCGAGAACAATATGGGCTATCTTCTATATTGTTGTAGTATTGGAAGCAACCTTTATCATCGTAACAACGTCCAACTTATTTTTTGGTCTAAGTGTAGGTGATTCCATCTCTCTCGTTCTTAGTGTTGTATCCATCTCTCTTGCCATACTGGCTCTCTGGATAGCCCGTGAATCGGACACCAAGATAGAAAAGGCTGTTAACATTGCAGAGGAAGCAAATGAAAGAATGACCTCTATAGCCGATTTCCATATCCATGGACTAAAAGTTAGGTTTTGGGACCGCGACAGAGCCCTTAAACTCTTTAATAAGCTTGACAACGCCAGGCGGAATACGGCTTCTTGGAGATCACTCGAGATCTTTAATCAAGTAGATGCATTAAAAAAATGGGCGAGCCCGCCGGTCAAGAGGACCATGGCCATAGAGCTGATAAAATTCCTATCTTGGCTTAGGAAGGATGCAACTGATGGTAATCTGGAATTGTATAACGTGGAGTTATGCAATTACGCGAAGATGACCCAGGTTGCCTATTTTCAACTTCTAGAAGATAGCAAAGATAAAGAGAAGCTGATTAAAAGCCTAGAAAAGCTAGTACAAGAAGGAAAGGAAGAAGATGAAACGGTAGAAGAGTATCTGGATAGACTAGTGGAGGAGTATAAGAGAGATAATGAGAGACCTACCAATACTAGTTCTGCAGATAAGAGCTTAATAAGCTTTTCATCAGTTAATGGAGATGTGACCCCTGGTGCGCATGGCCGTTATGGGGATTTCAATATGGAAGATCTTATTCCGGGAGAAGGAAACGAACTAAAGCCGTTTTCAGAGAATCAAGAATAGTATATTCTCTACAGATTATGGCCTCACCTCTCCTATTCTCTTGATTTATCGATTTACTCCTGGTTCTTTTACCTCCCCAGCCCCATCTCCACGAGATGCTGCAGCGCCGCGTGGAACCCAATCCCTTCGCGGTTCGCAACGGTCTGCACCAGGATCGCGAGCGAGTCCGGCATCAGCCATCGCACGAAGTAATGGTACTCGTCGCCCTCGATCGGCGCGACCGTGTTCTCAAGATCGAACTCGGTATCGATATCGCGATCGCCGGCACCATCCATACCATCCCGCACCGGTACCGATCCCGTGCGCGCCGCCGAGATCTCACTCATGCACCGCGCCCCCGACCGGCGCGAGCTCCACCACTTCCGGCGCGGCGGAACGGTCCACGCCCGCGGTCACACCGAGCGCGACCAATCGCTCCTCGATCGCCCTCTTCGCGAAATCCGCCGTGTCGCTATAATCCATCAGTTCGAGCAGCCGCGTCGGCGGCGAGCGCAAGAGAGCGTCGAGGTGCGCGACGAGAGCGCGCGGGAGCGCGATCAGCGCGAAATCCTCGAGCTCGAGCGCGTCGTCGCCGCCGAGCGTCAGCACCACCGGCGTTTCGCGCGGCCAACACTTGAGCGCGTGACGGCCGAGCGAGATCTCGGTCGAGGTCGTATCGAGCTCCGGCGGGACACGCACCGCGAGCGCCTCCGTCTCGTCGAAAAATCGTGCCTCGCCAGCGTCGCCCCCGCAGTGGGCGGTGCCGGCGTCGTTCAATTCGCCTCCGGTTCGATCCTCAGGGCCCGGAGCACCCAAATTCTTATTTCCTTCGATGTCATCCATAGTCCCACCGCCCTGGTTGCTATTGCCAACCGGGTCGGGAGGCCCTCGTTCGGTGCGGCTACACCGCTCGGGGGCCGTTATTTGGTCACTCTACTTTTTCCCACTTCGCCATTTCTTCGTCGATCTTTTTCTGAACGAACCTCGAGAGACTGATCGACAGTTCGTCCAACCATTCGGCTTGATCTTCCCGAACGGTAATTGTCTTTCTAACAACAGTCATACTTATCTTGCATACTATACAGACTATAAGTAGTTTCCTTTTGATTGGTCTCGGTCGTTTTATTCTTCTTTTTTCGAGGGATAATATGCATCAAAATAGTCTTTATCAATGGCAACTCTGACAATTAAGTGGGGAATTCCTAATGCTTCACCCACTTGTTTTAATCCATGAAAGCCTCTATTTTTACAAAGCCAATCCAGAATTTTGGGTCGAACCTCATTGGCCTTTTCATCGATAATTTTTTTGTGTTTTGGAGATAGGCTATTGTAACCAGCTACTGATAAGCTACGTAAAGCATTCCTGTAATCGTCTGCTTTCTGCTTCTCTTCTTTTTCAATCAGAATAAATCCTCCAAAGATTATATAGACACTTCAACTATTAATATGTTCGCGATCTTAGTATCGTAGTCTCCTATAAGCTGGAGCCGACCGGTACTATCGTCCTTACAACGTTTACCCAAAATACCTATATATTCATCACCCATATCCTCGACACAACATTCTGGGGGGCTTGTCATCGGAGAGCATACAATAGAAAGGTTGAAGGAGATCCAGGCGCTCAAGATCTTGCGTGAGTTCAGCCGTCTGAAGGGGCTGATGCAGATACTCGTATTCCTCTACAACCACGGCGGGGGCACCGATTCGGACTTCACGAGAGATCTGAGACTGAACCATGCGCCGACCTACAAGACGCTGGAGCATCTCATCGAATGCGGCGCCGTAGAGGTCGATGAAACACCTCGTACGGACAGCGCCGGTACGGTGAAAAGCTACATGCTCACCGAGATCGGAAGAAAACTCGCGGCGCCGGTCGTCGCACTCTTCGAGGATTACAGAGCGATGAGGGGGGTCGAGATCCCCGCCCGATAGAGGCGAGCGCCGAACTGAATACTCTTTCCGAGAACGGTTGAGTAAATCGGCTTCCAGTAGCGCCGATTGAATGTGTCGAAATGCTCGGCTATACCCAATCATTAATACCGGTTGAAACATGATACGCTCACCGGGATGATGATGGGCTTCAAACTGTCAACGATCGTGCAATGCCTTCGGCCGTTCGTCGGCCAGTTCGCCGAGCAGTTCGTCGCGATGGAGCTGATGAAACTCGATGAGAAATATATCGAGGTCATCGACGGCGCGTCGCCGAGCTTCAACCTCTCCGGCGAGCATACCGAGCTACCGGAGAAAGAGTTCGAGAAGCTGGTCGAGATCCTCCACGAGCCGCTGAGCGTGATCGTCGGCCCCCACAAGGCCGGCGAGGCGCTCGGGCGGTTGGTGGGTGGGCGTTGGGAATAAAAATTAGAAATCGTTGATCGCTGGCCGATCTCATTCGCCACATACATGACAAGGTATATCGATGCCGTCAGGTTCGTCTGGATGGATTCCGCCGTTCTTGATCGAGTTGTCCAGATCGTCCTGATACTTGTGCCAATATCGACATTCCCAGTAATATGCATCTTCGATGGAGCAGTTCTTATACTGGTAGTAGACATAGTCGTCATGCTTTTCTAACCGTTCAATGATGTTAGAGTCGGAGCGGCCGACATATCTGGGTGGGCCATCTATTGTTTTATAGAGGATGTATACTCCAGGTTCACAGCGTACATCGTTGTGATTGTGGATTTCGTCTATACGCCTTCTCGGGCTCAGTTTTCGATACCCCGTCATGACACTCTCCTATAATTGAAGATGAGTATTTCTGTAATCTTCGACCTCGTCCTGATAGATCGCCATTTCGTTGGAGCCGATGAAGTTCCGGATCTTCCGGTATTCCAATTCGGACGAAATGGCGTCGTGTAGGTTCGATGCATAGCGCATCGCCTGGCGGTCGATCTCCCCTTCATCGTTGAAACAATAGGTGTGTAGAATCGCGTCTTGGTCTTTCCTCTTGCAGACCTTGCATTGGCATTCGACGCTATGTGACGGGAGGTCTTTCCAGAGGTTGCATGCGAGCACGGAAGAGGCAGGGTGATATGACCAGTCGAAATTCAGCTCTTCGACCCGGTCTAGAGGGGCGCGCAGTCGTATCATTGCGATATACTTTGGAGAGGGAGTCCTCGTCATTGGGGTTATCGTATCTATACCCCATCTCTGGAGTTCAAGCACCGGCGTCTCGCGGATTCCGGGAGCGACTTCAGTCCCTTTCCGAGGAACATTCAAGCAATTGAAGATAAGGTTCGCGTCGCGGCTCTCCCACAAGGCTGCGTACTGGATAGGGTAGTGTTCAGGGTCTGCATATCGTAGATTGACGATCGTCACAACCTCTGATTCGGCGAGTTCGCATAATGTCTCCAGTTTCCGGCGAAAAACATCCTCATCCTCTTTTATCTCCAATTGAGGGATCGCTCCTTTCCCATAATCCTCAGCATCCTGCTGCCAGTCCGCGACGATCCTTTCGAAGCGATCAGCATCACCGGTCTCGATCGGTGGCATCGAGATATGGTTCAAGGTCGGGATACGGAGCTGGCTTTCCCGGTAGAGTTTTGAGGCGACGGTAGGTTCTGCTGGCTCCGGTGGAACATCCAGTACCATGAAGTTCTCGAAACAGCATGAGACGTCCGCGAACTTGGTCATCTTCCTCGGATTCGTCTTACAGTTCCGTTTCTTCTTTTGAACTTCTCATACCGATTCCCTCGGATATCGATTTGGATCGCGCCGAGGTAGCCGTCCAATGTTCCACGAAAGCCAAGATAACTTTTTGCCGTGAACTCCGGCTTTGAATACGGCCGAGTTGGAGTTAGAAATGAATCGCCGCGTTTCGGTTTCACCGAGAGTGTCCGTCCACCGGATCCGAGTCTTGAGGTGTCGACATCCTTTACTTTAACTTTCAGCATGATCTAATCCCTCCAGACCTTTTTTCCTTTCCTTCGTCTATGGAGTACCCTCTCAAGCACGACGGATTCTTCCGCGTACTCCGGATACTCTCGGTAGATATACTTCATGAGACCGTTTGTACCCATCTGATGCCAGTCCAGCCTTTCTTCCTGGAATGCTTCTTGTTGCGCGGTTGTGAGCTTATTGAAGGATCTTTTAGCGACCGGCCTCCCTTTTTCAGTCAATCGAAAGTACTCGCCCTTCGTTCCGCGGCGCCCTTCCGTCTCAATTATCCCCATTTCCTCGAGGCTGTTGATGACATCTTCGATTCTTTCCGAGTATGGACCGAAATTGTAGGCGCGAAAGCCGGGATTCTCGGTGGGCATATCATGTTCCTGTGCGAATTCCATCAGTGTGAGGAAGAGCTGTTTGATGAAGCTTGTGATCCCGATTACTGGCATTGGCTGGGCATGTAATAACGCTAAGACCCAGTCTTGAATGAACATGAACTGGTGCTCTTGAGCGTACTCCCAGAGCTTCTGTAATTGAGGGACCGGGAATTGGACCTTGTAGCATACTTTGCACTGGAAGTAGTAGTACTCAAGGTCG
>CAZSUE010000071.1:5734-12437 GCA_964609045.1 uncultured archaeon
TTCCTATCGACGCGCTCGAATTCATGATATTTATGAGCGCGCCGCTTTGATTGCTTCTTTCGGGTCATGCTGGTTTGAGGTGTGTCACTATATAGGCGTAGTCTTGGATGTCGTGGGTATAATCGAGGTCGAGTATAATTCTAAATGTGTTCCCCTTCCTTCGAGAGCATATCTCGGTCGAACTCCTTCGATGCTTTCTTGTCTTGGGACAATCGATAGGATCATGGATCATGTCGCATAATGGCTGGGGTTCGATATCGTAGACTAAAAGATGTGAAATCCCAGAATCCGACAGCCGAACCGGATACTGGTCGTACCAGCAATCCATGAAACCTCTCACACGTACGGTAATAATTTTCTGCTATATAATATTGTATGTCCACCACCGCCTATTAAATAGATCGGTTATTCACCGGTCTCGCCGAGCGTGACGGGCATCGCGCACAGCGCAACGATATCTTGCGTGCGGCTCGCGACGAGGATCTCGTCGAGCGTCCGGCCCTCCGCGTAGAGCTCCGCGAGCAGCTTGAGCGCCTCGAGCCGCATATGTGCGCCCATATCCGCCGAATATGCATGCGATGCAATAGATAGATAGTATTTTAACTCCCTCGCCGTTACATTCGACGAACGACCATGATCGTACCCCCCGAATCGCCGCCGTACGAGGAACTCCTGGAGCATCCAGAGGAGGTACGCACCATCAGGCTCGAGATGGAGGGTTTGCGTACATTGCCGTCGTCGATCGGGAGGTTCCGGAACCTCGAGACGCTCATTTTGAAACGCAATAGGCTCCTCGGTCTCCCCGCGGAGCTCGGCGCGCTGCAGCACCTCGAGCGGTTGGTGCTGGAGGGCAACGGGCTGAAAGCGGTCCCGCCGGTCGTCTTCGAGCTGCGGTCGCTCGTCGAGCTCGACCTCGACGACAATAGGCTCGAGATCGTACCGGACAAGCTCGACGCGTTCCCACAGTTGCGGTTCCTCCATCTGAGCCAAAATAAGCTGCGGACGCTCCCGCCAACGATCGGCGCATTGCGCGAACTGACGCATCTCTCGCTGGCGAGCAATAGGATCGAGGAACTCCCCGCGGAGCTCGGCAAGGTCGGTCGGCTCCAATCGCTCAGCCTCGTCGGCAACGAACTCGAGCGCGTCCCCACTGCCGTCCTCGGCTGCACGAACCTCTACCTCCTCGACCTCACCTACAATCGCATCCGGACGCTGCCCGACGATATCGGGCGGTTGGAACATCTCGAGAGCCTCTACCTGCGCGGCAATCCGCTCTCGAACGAGGAGCGTGGCGCGGTCCAGCGCCGGCTGCCGCGCTGTTCGGTGTCGTTTTAGGAGGGGGATGGAGGTTCGAAAATAGGAACCGGAGCCGCACCGCTCACCGGCCAGTTGGGCTGGCCCGGCGAGCGTACCGCGTGGCATTGCATGCATGTGCGTAAATACTAAACGCGGGTGCAACCATGGACGCGTGATGCCACCGTTTCGGATCCATTCCGATTTCGTGCCGCGCGGCGACCAACCGTCGGCGATCGACGCTATCGTCGAGGAACTCGACGCAGGCGCAGAAGAGCTGACCCTCCTCGGCGTGACCGGGTCGGGCAAGACCTTCACCATGGCCAATATCATCGAGCGGACGCAGCGCACCACACTGGTGCTGACGCACAACAAGACCCTGGCCGCACAGCTCTTCTCCGAGTTCAAGGATTTCTTTCCCGAGAACGCGGTGGAGTATTTTGTTTCGTATTACGACTATTATCTTCCCGAATCGTACATCCCGCAGACCGACACCTACATCGACAAGGAGGTGGAGGTCTCCGAAGAGCTGACCCGACTGCGGCTCTCCACCACCGCGTCGCTCCTCACGCGCCGCGATGTGATCGTCGTCGCCAGCGTCTCGTGCATCTTCGGGCTCGGGTCGCCCGAGGACCTCCGCGCCATGACCCTCGTCCTTTCCACCGGCCAGCGCATCAGCCGGGGAACGCTCTTGCGCGAGCTCGTCGAGATGCAGTACGAGCGTACCGCCGGCGGCTACGACTGGGGCTGTTTCCGCGTCACCGGCGATACCATCGACATCTTCATGCCCGAAGGCGGGCTGGGGATACGCATCGAGCTCTTTGGCGACATCCTCGAGCGGCTCACCGTGATCGATCCGCTCACCGGCGATCGGCTCAAGAATCGCGATCATGTGCTCATCTACCCGGCGAAACATTTCGTGACACCGCCGGACAAGATGGAGGCGGCGCTCTCGGGCATCGAAGCGGAGCTCGAGGAACGGCTCGCCGAGCTGCGTGCGAACAATAAGCTGCTCGAGGCGCAGCGGCTGGAGCAGCGTACGCAGTTCGACCTCGAGATGCTGCGCGAGACCGGCTATTGCAAGGGCATCGAGAACTATTCGCGCTTCTTTTCCGGCCGCCGACCGGGCGAATCGCCGTACACGCTCCTCGACTTCTTTTCCGACGATTTCATCCTCTTCGTCGACGAGTCGCACGTCACGCTCCCGCAGGTGAGCGGAATGTACAAGGGCGACCGGTCGCGGAAGGAGACGCTCGTGGAGTACGGGTTCCGGCTCCCCAGCGCACTGGACAACCGCCCGCTCCAGCGGGAGGAATTCCACGACCAGATCGACCAGGCGGTCTATGTCTCGGCGACGCCGACGGACTACGAGCGCGAGCATTCTGCGCTGGTTGTGACCCAGATCATCCGCCCCACCGGGCTCGTCGACCCGATCATCGCCGTGAAGCCAAGCGAGGGCCAGGTCGACGATCTTATGGAAGAGATCCGCATCGTGGTCGACCGCAACGAGCGTATCCTCGTCACCACGCTGACGAAGCGCATGGCCGAGGACCTGTGCGCATACTATACCCAGTTCGGCATCCGTACCCGCTATCTGCATAGCGAGATCGATACCCTGGAGCGCGTCGAGATCCTCCGCGAGCTGCGTGCGGGTGCGTTCGACGTCCTCATCGGCATCAACCTCCTCCGCGAGGGGCTCGATCTCCCCGAGGTCTCGCTCGTCGCCATCCTCGATGCGGACAAGCAAGGGTTCCTCCGATCGGAGACTGCGCTGATCCAAACCATCGGTCGTGCGTCGCGCAATATCCACGGTCGGGTGGTGATGTACGCCAATCGGGTGACACCGGCGATGGACCGCGCGATCACGATCACGCGGGACCGCCGCGAGCAGCAGCTCGCATTCAACCGCGAGAACGACATCACGCCGCAGACGATCAACAAGCGGCTCCAGCTCATGGAAACGGGCAAGCGTCGGGAGGCGACATTACAGACGGTGGCGGCGGAAGCGGCCCGCGCGGTCTCGGAGCCAAAAACGCAAAAGGGGCTGGAGGAGGTCATCGCTGCGCTCGAAAAAGAGATGAAAGAACGAGCCAAGGCACTGGAGTTCGAAGAAGCGGCCGAGCTGCGCGATCTCATCTTCGATTACCGCGCAAAACTGGACACTGGTGGGGCGGTCAGTAAAGAGTGAAGCGTGAAAAGTGAAGAGGGAACGGGGGGCAGGGGAACGAGGGAACGAGGGAACGAGGGAACGGAGGGACAGGGGATCCGGCGACACACCCGTCGCTGGGCGCTGACTCCGAGCGAAGCGAAAAGTGGCGCGAAGGGTGAATGGGGGCCGCCCCGCCCCAGAAATAGAACGGCCAGATACCACAACCGAAAACGAAGAGATAGAATATGGTATTCTCTCGACGACCCCTCCCGCCACGACCATCGTATATAAAACCTATCGGAAGAAAGCGACGAAAAAAATTTCCAACCCCTTATATGTGGCCATGACGATATCGGGGTAGTATGACTCAAACAGCAACGAACACCGCGGATGATGGATATGCAATCAGATCGTTATTAGGCCGTTCGACCAAACGCGGACGCGCCGCCCGCGGGCTCCTCTCCGTCTCCAAAGTCCTCAAGAACCTCGATCGGAACCTCGCACGCGTCTTCACGCCCTGGATGCTGCGCCACCCGAAATATCTGCGCGCGTTCGTCCGGCTCGCACGCTCGTATAAAAGATCGGAACGATTGCGATCCGAGCATCGCGATGCGGGGCTCCTCGTACCGCCCTTCCTCATCATGAGCATCACCCCGAAATGCAATCTGCGCTGTACGGGCTGCTACGCCGCCGCCGCGGGCACGCTCGATGGAGGCTGCACGAAGACGCGCACGCCGCTCGAACCCGAGGGCTGGGAAGCGATCGTCGCCGAGGGGCGCGAGCTCGGTGTGTTCGGCTATATCATCGCCGGCGGCGAGCCGTTCCTTTATCCCCACCTTCTCGACCTCGTCGAAGCGTTCGACGACCGGCTCTTCGTCATCTTCACCAACGGCACGGCGATCACCGACCACGATATCCAACGGCTCAGGCGCTTGCCCAACGCCGCAGTGGTCGTCAGCCTCGAAGGCGGCCGCGAGCTCACCGACGCACGACGCGGTGCGGGCGTCTACCGCCGCGCCACACGCACGCTAAAGGCGCTCTGCGCAAGCGGTGTGCTCGCTGGCGTCTCGGCCACCATCACGCAGAAGAATCACCAGTACTGGAGCGACCGTGCCACCGTCGACGAGCTGGTCGGACGGGGCGTACGACTTGCGTTCCTCATCGAATATATCCCGACAGAGCCGAACGAAGGGACGCCGGAGGACGAATGCGGCGGGAACTGCGCGGGGCTCTCCGACGCGCTCGTTATCGCCAACGGCGTAGCGGCGCATAACGCCGCGCCTCGTTCCCTCACCGTGACCGAACGCGAGCGGTTCCGCGCCAGTGTGCTCGAGCACCGCGACGCGACCCAGCTCTATATCATCCACTCGCCCGGCGACGAGGAGTTCTTCGGCGGATGCGTCTCCGCCGGACGCGGGTTCGCACATATCACCCCCACCGGTGATCTCACCCCCTGCCCCGTAACGAACATCGCCACCCACAACCTCACGACCTCCTCACTGAGCGACGCACTGGCATCACCGCTCTTCACCACGATCCGCCACCGCGAGGAGCTGCTCGAGACCGACGGGGGACCCTGCGCGCTGTTTGCGCACCCCGAGGAGGTCGACGCGCTCGCCGCAAAAGTGGGCGCCTATCGCAGCGGCGGTGCCGCGGAGGACGCGCGATAAGCCATCCCGAACACGGGAGGGGTGATGAGAGGGGTGGGGACCGACCCACCGAGGGACCAACGGAAGGAGACGCCTGTACAACGATCGTCGTCGCCGAGGGCGTGACCAAGCGCTATGTCGTCTCCGCCCACGCTATGGCGTCCACGGGACATGGGGGCCGGCCGAAACAGCCGCACGGTCTATTGGGACGACCGAAGCGCCACCTCCACGATATCGCCTAATGATGCTCTATGGGACATTTTGTGGAAAAAGACGAGGTGCGATGCGTGATGCATCATGTGCGATGATGATGTGGGGTGTGGGTTGGTGATATATGATGTGTGATGTGTGATCGATTTGATGCGCGACCGAGCGTTTTAATACCGGCGAGTTCGATATGCGGCCCGCCCAGTGTCGATTTTCACCGGAAGCGGTTTCCATGTACCACAGCCCAGTCTATCGGAGCTCATATCAACTCGCCGCGATCCTCCTCACCGCGGCGATCTGTTTCACGAGCTTCCATGCGCTCGCCCAAGAACACGATGAATGGGAATATGTGAGCCATCCGTCGCGCATACCGCTGTTCGACGATTACGATACACCCCAGATCCTCCCCGGCGAGAACGGCGTCTTCTCCTTTTCGATCACCAACCGTTACGCGTCGACGATGGCCAATATCACGCTCGGGTTCGAGATCTATATGTGGGCCACGATCAAGGAGGCGAAACCGATCGAGAGGATCCGCGACCGGCCCAAGATCGGCGATTCCGTCCCCCACGGCGAGATCAACGATACGAAGATCGGCGTCTTTATTCCGCTGGGATCGCTCCCGCCCAACGCCACCGCCGATATCAGTTGCACCATCCGCACCTGGGAATGGACGCTGGAGGGCACCTATTTCGTCCGCACGCAGCTGCAATTCGATTATGAGAACGCGAGCTATATCATGAGATCGCGCGGGTACTGGTCGCAGGAGACATGGGGCCGTGCCACCACCAACGTCTCCGAGGATATGCCCGGCAATATCAACCTCACCGCACTCGGCGTCGACGGGATCACCCCCGATTCCTCGTTCGGCGTCGACCGCCCCATCCCCGTCTGGCCAAAATACCTCCTCATCGGGCTCGCAGCAGGGTTCGGCGCACTCGCCGCGCTCTTCTATGCCATGGACGAATTGGGCAAGTTCCCGCGGCTGAACCGCAAATTGAACGTTCTCTGGGAGAAGATACGCTACCCGAGAGGATAGACACGCCACTTCCTGGGCCATACCCCGCGAAGAAGCAGATCCTCCAACCCCGCCAGAGCGCCATTGGCCATATGGCCATTGGCCATATCATTCCCGGCGGCGTAGTGGCCCAATATCTTCAATACCCCGCCCATGTCCCAACCCCAGTCCCTACCCCGCTCTCAACCCCCAGTCCCTACCCCCTAGCCTCCTCCCCAATCCCCAGTCTCCTCCACAATCCCCAGTCTCCTCCACAATCCCCAGTCTCCTCCACAATCCCCAGTCTCCTCCACAATCCCCAGTCCCCCAGTTCCCCAGCCTCCTCCACAATCCCCGTAGAGTAGAGCGGCGGCGCACAGCCGAACTGTGTCTCCGCCGCCCCCTCGT
>CAZSUE010000072.1:0-4474 GCA_964609045.1 uncultured archaeon
GGACCTGCTCCCGATCAAGGAGCCGCCAAAGGAATGGGAGCTGCTCCTCGATGCGTTCGAGGATGCCTATAAGCACGAGTGCTACATCACCGAGCGCATCCATGAACTCGTGGAACTGGCAGACCGGGAAAAGGATCATGCATCGAAGAGCATGCTCCAGTGGTTCGTCGACGAACAGGTCGAAGAAGAGGCGGCCACCGCGGAGATCGTGGAGAAACTGAAACTCCTCGCCCATCATCCCGGCCAGCTCTACATGATCGACCGCGAACTCGCGGGCCGTACGGACCGAACGGGAGACGAATGAGCCACCGATGCGGAATGGCCGGCGAACGAGGACAAAACCCCGTATCGGGGCGACCAATGAATGGAGCAGTTGCGACCCATTCTCACTCGATATCGGGTTTTATTTCGAATACCACCGCCAATACCACCGCCAATCGCTATCGACAGAACAATCATAGAGAGAATGATCGATCAATGAGGATGGAATGACCATGCCGGAATGGAAATGCTCGAACTGTGACTATGCGCTGACGGAGAAGAATCCGCCGCATCGCTGTCCTTCGTGTGACGAGGTTTGCGAGTTCGTCAATGTGACCTGCTATATCCCGGAATGTGAAGACGAGCGCCGCGATCTTCGGCTCTAGGCGAAGATCGAGGCTGATCGGAACTTTGCGATACCCACTATGTTGCACTTGAGTTGAAACTGAGAAACGGAACGAAACGAGATGGGACAATGAATTTAGACGATCACACGATCGAAGATATGATCGTGGCGGCGATCAAAAGCGAGATCGACAGCCGCGATATCTACACGAACCTCGCCGAGCGCGCAGAGAACGCATTCCTCAAGGACAAGCTGCGGTTCCTCTCCGATGAGGAAGAGAAGCATCGCGAAGGGATCACCGCGATCTACGACGATTACTTTCCCGACCGAACGCTCGAGATACCGGAGCTGTCGCCGGTACCATTGCCCACGGTGACCATCACCGACGAGCGCATCCCGCTCAGCGAGCTGCTCAGCCAGGCGATGGCTGCGGAGGAAGCGGCGCACGAGTTCTACAACGGCCTCGCCGCGCGCATCGATCGCGCCCCGGCGCAGAAGATGCTTCGCTATTTTGCGACCATGGAACTGGGCCACTACCGGCTCCTCGAGATCGAGAAGAAGAACCTCGAGGCGTTCGAGGACTTCGACGCGCACTGGCCCATGATGCATGCAGGCCCCTAAGTGGCGCTGGGAGACGGAACAGAGTACGACCCCCGATCAGATCGACCGAACGATCACTCGAACAACCAATCACAATCGTAATCGTAATCGTAATCGTAATCGTAATCGCATTCAGCAGAATCGATCCCGCCGCGTCTACCATGTTTTGCGTTGCGGAACGGCGGTGGCACGGTGGCGTATTCTGCGAACGCCATTACCCGTTACAATTCTATCGACGAAAAGGTGAAAGCAATGGAAAGTATCAAAGGAACAAAGACCGAACAGAACCTGCTCAAAGCGTTTGCCGGTGAATCTCAAGCCCGTAATCGCTATACCATGTTTGCAAAGAAGGCGAAGAAAGAGGGCTACCAACAGATCGCCGGGTTCTTCCTCGAGACCGCCGAGAACGAATTGGAGCACGCGAAGCGCTTCTTCCGGTTCCTCGAAGGCGGCGATGTGGAGATCACCGCCGCATATCCCGCGGGCAAGGTGGGCACCACCGCCGAGAATTTGAAGGCCGCGGCAGAAGGCGAGAACCACGAGCATACCACGCTCTATCCTGCGTTCGCAGCGGTCGCCGACGAGGAAGGCTTCCCCGATGTGGGGCGACAGTTCCGCAATGTGGCGAAGGTCGAGGTACGGCACGAAGAGCGCTATCTCAAGCTCCTCGACAGCCTCGAGAACGAGCGGTTATTCATCTCCGACGAACCGATCCTCTGGAAATGTCGGAATTGCGGGTTCATCATCGAATCGGTGGCACCGCCCACCGAATGCCCCGCATGTGCGCACAGTCAGGCCTATTTCGAACGGTTCGTCGAGAACTATTAGGCCGTGGTCGAACAGTTCGGATCGGACCGCTCAGTCGATCGGTCCGGTCGGTCTGATCGGACCGATCGTTGAAGGCGGTCGCGGGCGACCCAGACCGCCTTCAGCGCTTCTTTTTTCGTTCATGGTGCTACAATTGAGGACCTCGACACTTTGTCATACTTTCCGAAGAGGTTCGAAATTGTTGCAGCGTTCGCATATCGGCCACGTTTTGCTGCGCAAAACGGCACGCTCCCCGAACATCTTCGATGTATCGGGCATCGCAGCACAAAAATCACCGCATGTGTTTCCGTGGTCTGACAGTGCCGGAGGCACTATGGCGTACGCGTAGAGACCGATCCTGCTGAATCTCAGTACATCTCTTTTTATTTCATCCAGACCTTCATCTCATCATCTCATCATCTCATCATCTCATCATCTCATCATCTCATCATCTCATCATCCGCTTGTATTATCCGTGATAGGTCGGTTCGAATCGAAAACGGTCGGCCGCGTTCTGTGGAACTTCCGGAGGTGGGAGACGATGAAATGAACGCAACTGACCGCACTGAGGGTGGTCCGGCCCGCCGGGCGAAACGCGGTTATGAGGGAAAACAGGGTGACATAAGCCGGGGATAAGCCATGAACGGGGACGGCGCCGACGATGACCGATCTGCGAGGGATGTCTGGCCAGAGGATGCGGCTTTGGATCGTTGTCCATACTGTGGAGGCGGACCGACGGGTCTCGATGTCACCGAATGCTCCGAATATACGGGCGGCGGGTACGCGGACTATTGGTATGTCGTCAGGTGTGCGCGATGCGGTCGGGAATGGTCGACCAAGCGGCGTTGCGGCCGGAGCTGACCACTTCACTTCGTTTATCGTCACGCCGCGCTCAACTCAGCGTTCGCCGGGCGACGATCCTGACGAGCCGATGCGGCGAACACCTCGTTGTGTTCCCATGCTCAGAACCAGAAGAGTGCAAGGATCGCGATGGCCGCACCCATGGCGAGGAGATAATAGATCTTGTTCCAGCGCCACACCTTCGATCCGTCCAGCGGGGGAAAGGGTATGAGATTGAAGAAGGCGAGGAATGCGTTGATGTACGCCCCGACGGTGCATACGAGGACGAAGATCGCGTTCTCTATTGCGATCATGAGTGCAAGAAAGATCAATGCCAGTGCGATATTGATCACAGGTCCGATGATGCTGATCTTCCCGGACTGCTCGCGGGTGAGCCGCCCGCGGATCTGCACCGCGCCCGGCGCGGCGAAGACGAATCCGAGGACTCCCGTGATCAGTGCGAGGATCAGCCCCATTCTCCAGAACCGAAACTCCGCCCAGCAGTCGTATTTCTGGGCGAGGAATTTATGACCCAACTCGTGACAGATGAATGCGGTGAGGATCACCACCGCTGAGATGCCCAGTAAGGTCGGGAAACCTTGGAGGGGGACGCTTCCGCCCGACCTCAACCCGCCGGAGAATGCGAGCGCGAACGCGACGGTGAGCACGCTCCCGGCGATGAAGAGGTGGATGAGTTCGGTCTTCGAGAAACGCATCTTTTGCGGTGCTGAGCCATAGACCGCCATTGGCGGCGGTTGGTCGTAGTCGTAGCGCGAGGTACGATATGTTGTGATCTGTGGTTCATCCCATCTGGCCATTGGATCTCCCATGTCGTTGTTCTTTCGTACGAGAGATACCATGATGCTTTAAACCTTCCCCGTCGGCCGGTTTGCGACCCCTGCTCCCCTTGCCCCCTCTTGCCCTTGCCGATGGCTATTCTCGCCATGCCGGTGTTTAATAAAAAAGCGATCGCGCGATCACCCGAACCCAAGCCCGATGATATAGGGGAGCGCGACGAAGGTCCCGATGACCGATCCCACATTGGCACATGCCGCGACGAGGAGCACGCGTATCAACCGATTGTGCGTGAAATCCGACCAGCTTTCGAGCTCGCGGAGGCCGTTGAAATCCTTGATCGTCGGTGTGCGCACCTTCGCCTCGACGATGCCGGCGACCCATCCGGCGGCGATGGTAGGGTTCAGCGAGGTGAACGGTGCGGCGAGGAACGCGGCCGCCACCGAGTAAGGATGGCCTTTGACCACTGCCGCGCCAATAGCGGAGAGGACGCCGTTGATGAGGAACCACCAGAGGAGCACATCGCCGACCCGCGACCAATCGCCGGTGAACACCGCCCATCCGAGAAACGCAAAAAAGAGGAAGGGGATGGCGTACGCGATCAGTTTCGGGATCGAGAGCCGTTTCTCGGGCACTTTCTCGAGCGCCTCGAGGTCTGGTCGCTTTGCATCGTGCTGAAGCTGGCGTACGACGCCGTCGAGATGTCCAGCGCCCACGACGCCGAGCACCTTCTTGGTGCGGCGAGCGTACTCATGCTGGTCCGTACGCTCTTTGCGACCTCGTTCCACGGTGCTCTTGCGCCCATGCGCGCGCCCATGCGCGTCA
>CAZSUE010000072.1:4574-12397 GCA_964609045.1 uncultured archaeon
TCCCTCCTTTTGCGCCCATGCGCGTCATCCCTCCTTTTGCGCCCATGCGCGTCATCCCTCCTTTTGCGCCCATGCGCGTCATTTCCGATCATCGGGGTTCTCGTTCTCTCCTTTTCATTATCTTCGCGCTCGGTCGTGCTCGTGGGCTTGGGTGTCGGTTGGGTGGGTAGTGTATGTTCGTCAACGCGTCCTTCGCTCTTTCGCGTTGAAGATGGGATCGCGCCGTCGTCAGCGCCGCCCCCCTCGTTCGTGCGTCGCGGCACGCGCAGTTTGCGCGGTGGTGCGGTATCGAACTCGGCGGGCAGCCCGATGAGCCGTGGCACCCTCATCGGGTCATCTTGACAATCCCTGAGCCGCTGTGCGATGTATGCGTCGCGTTCGTCGATGAAGACCGTGGAAACGCTGGGCGCGAACTGCCGCAGCTCTTCCATGAGCATGCTGATCATGTCCTCCTTCATCAGCTCCTCGAGATCGATCTCCGTTCCCTTTGGCTGCCGATCACCGTTTTTCGGCACCTCATCGGCTGCTACCGCTCGGAACCCGACCATGGCGTGTAGGAACTCGCGTGCGAGCCGCCATTTCTCGCGCCAGCTCATCATGCGCCATGCGCGTTTGAGCGTGATGCTCAGCTCACGGTCGACGAAGCATACCGTCATCTGCTGCCGCTCGGCCTCGCGCGTGGCCACGAGCATCTCGGTGCCCGGTTCCACCCCTTGTCCCATGCCGAGGCGTCGCTGGATCATGGCGAGGAAGGTCTGCCCGAGGACCATATAGCCCGTGTTCCCGCGCAGCAGTGCGGTGATCGGTGTATCTTCCCAGCGCTTATGCTGAGTGAGCGCCTCGTAACGCGGTATATCGAGTTCGACCGCGACGACATCGGGTCGGTACGCGCGGATGCTCTCGCGCACCTCGGTGATACTCTGCTTCGAGATATGTGCGGTGCCGACGAGGATGAGGTCGCTTTCGACGAACTTTTTCATGCGCAATACTCCGTTGCCGTCGGAGGCGGTGAGGGGCGCGTTGGGGCCCGCCGTCCGCCCGCGCCACGCTGGGCCGTGCCACGCTGCGGTGACCGATGGTTCTCTTGGTCGTGGCGGTCGTGGCGGTCGTGGTCGTGGTGGTTACCGTTCAGTTCAGAATTATTTATAAAATATTCGTGCAGTGCGATCGATGGTCGGAACGGCGTGAAAAAAACAAAACGTCGGGAGCGGACCGCCCCCCGCTCGCGCCGACATCGTGACACGGTGGGTACCCAATGGTCTGGTCTCCGCTGAGCGGTCGCGATCACGCACCGTTCCCGTTCCCGTTCCCGTTCGGTTTCTTATTGGAGCGGCCGTTGCTCTCGACATCGATCCCGATCACATTCAACAGGTTCTTGGTCACCGCATTTTTCGCGAGCTCGACGAGCGTCTTCTTGTCGTCCGCGCTGCCCAGTATGCCCAGTGGTATCTGCCCGCCCGCATAGCGCGCATGACCGCCCGCCGAGCCGACCGACCCGAACGCAGCACGGAGCATATCGCCGAGGTGGACGCGCATATCGTTACTGCGTGCGCTGATCTGGATCGTCGTATCGACGATGCCGAAGACGAATGTGGTGGATATGCCCTCCAATTTGAGGAGGAAATCAGCGGCTTGCGGGAGCGCGTCGCGTTCGATGCTCGTGCCCACACATGAGAAGAGATAGGAGCCATACGATTCTCGGTGCATGATGGCGCGGCCCATGATGTCGAGCGTTTCGCTACTCATCGGCGGCGATTCGAACATATTGAGCAGTTCGTGATCGGCCAGTGGCGAGAGGTACGCGGCGATGGTGAGATCGGTGGGGGAGGTGTTGCGCGTGAAGCCGTTCGTATCGGTGCGGATGCCGTAGAGTAGCGCGGAGGCGAGCTTTTTGTCGACCTTGATGACAAGCTGTTGGAGATAGCGCGTCATGATCGTCGACGCCGCGCCCATCCCCTCCTTCACATCGACGAACTCCGGTCCGACGATGCGTTTGTCCGTGCTATGGTGATCGACGATGAGATTGGGGATAAGATCCTCGGGAAGGACGTTATTGGCGCCGGGGGTGTTCGAATCGACGAGCGCGACCTTCCCCACCGACTCGAGGATCTGCTCGACCGCCGCGTCGTCATCGAGCCGATGCAACTTGATCCCGAGCACATTCACGAACGCCCGGTTCTCTTGATGCTCGACCTTCCCGCCGTGGTAGATCTGGCTTTTGACCTCGTACTCGTCGCAGATATGCTGCAGCGCCCATGCGGCAGCGAGTGCATCGGGATCGGGGTTATTGTGGACGAAGATGCCCACGCCGTCGGGCTCGGCGTCACGGAGCGTTTGGACGAGGTTGTTCGCCGCGCGTTTGCTCTCAAAGATCTCGAGCCGCCGCAGTACGCTATTGGCGATCTCCTCCGGCACCTCGATCACATAATCCAGTTCCAAATTCGTCAATACATTTTTGGCGGCGAGATCGTTGGCGCGTGCGATGATATAGGCGCTCGGTGCGAGCTCGTGGATGGTTTCGATCGTGTCGATGGTCACATCGATCTGCGTGGTGAGGATGAGGAACGCGATGGTGGCCTCGATGTCGAACTCGAGGCGATCGATCTCGCGCATATCGCCGACCATCGCTTCGAGTCCCTGTTCACGCAGCGCCTCCACGCGGGTGGGGTCCTTATCGATGATCATGACCTTGTTGCCTTTCCCTTTCAAAATATGGGCAAGATTTGCGCCGACCGAGCCGCACCCTAGAATGACATACATCATCTTCGTCCTCGCTATCGTCCTCGCTAATCAATTCTGCGCGGTGTTCACTTCCCTTTGTTCATTCTTTCCGTGCGTTCTGCCGGAGCGGTTGTGTTCCTCCTCCGGCTCATGCTCATGCTCATTCTCTAGCTCGCTCTGGTTCTCGTTCTGGTCCTAGTTCTGGTTCTGCGATCGTTCCCGACCGTACCGACTCTGGTTTCGACTTTCGAGCTTCAGCAGCTGCAGGGACTATTTAGACCAGACCACGAGAGTACCCGGTGTTTCGCACTCCCCTTCTCGATCATATGGCGTCGTTTTTCTGAGGGTGTCGACTAGACCTGCACGGTCATCGATCGTGCTGTCGCCGACGCGTGCGAGAGATGCGATATCCCGCTGTAGGGCGACTGGAAACGACCGATATCAGCTCTGACGCCCTCCTTATTCACGCGCGGCTATTTAATAATAACGGGAGCATTGGAGCCTCCAGTGCCATCGGTCCACATCGCGCTCCATCCTCACCCGCCACCCGCTCGCAAGGTTCGTCGCGAGCGACCTCCCCATTTGGCCATGGTTTAGATTTGGTGGCGAGATGGACCCATTATGGGTGGAGTTCCAGCCATGTATCGGCAAACGCGTCCACCGCGTCGTCGAGGAACGATCGCTTGTATCTGATCAGCGCCCGCGCCACGCGGTCCTCCTCATCGATCCAGTACGCGACCGATCGACCCTGCCGCTCGCTCTTGACCACATCCTTCTTCTTCAATTTCTTGAGGTGGTACGACATGGTGGACGCCGAGACGCCCACTTTGTTTTTGATCTCTTTATGCTTCGAGCGGGGGTTGAGCATGAGAAAGAGGACGATCTTCCGTGGCGTCTTCTGCCGCAGGAGACCCATCAGTTCCTTGTCCTTCGATCCTACTTTGCCTACGATGTAGAACCGTTTATAGCGCCCTTCGTCGCGCGAGACGATGAGGTCCTGTTGTTCCATGACCCGGAGATGGTAGTCGACCACACCGCTGGGTAGCCCGCTCTCACGCTGGATCGCGCGAAAATGTCGGCCGGGACCGTTGGCGATGATATCGTAGAGCGCGCGTCGCGTATCGAGTTCCAGGGCGTCGTCTTTCACATTCACTTCAAGCCCGTCCCTAGGGCTCGTCTCGATCGGGAGCGAGCGTGGGGTCTATTTCCGGAAGATGGCGAGATAGAAGAGGAGGAGGATGACGAGGTCGAGGAGGATGGCGGATACGCCGGTGACCGCGGGGAGCGGTTCGAAAAAGAACCCGAGCGCGATGAGGAGCCCCTTGGCGAAGAAGAGGCCGAACGCGGTGGTGATGAGGAGCAGTTTTCGATGCCCGGTCCGGCGGAACGAAAGGAGCGCGATGATAAAGAGCGCTGCGGCAAAGATCGTCAACCAGGCGATGAGGATGTCCTCGAGCTCGATGAGCGTCCATTGCATAGTATCACGGTGTTACGATTGGGAGCGGGCGGCTGTTCCGGGGGGTCGAGTCCTCACCGAGATGGGGTAGGGGGTTGCGTTATTTGAACCGCTCGCACACATGCACATCTGCGCTTTTCGCGCATTCGTGCCGCAGCGTAATGGCAGTTTTTTACCACCTCCGCCGATGTTCATGCACATATAATATTTATTTCCAAAGATATTTATAGAAACAGCGCTTATCTTCGCTTCCAGACCCCCAATGGCTACTGGGAACGCTCACGAGCAACAGATGGAATTTTAATAGTACGGGTCGGGGCTGCACCTATGAACACAAAAGAAACTATCGTCATGTTCTCGGTCATTTTCTTTGCAATCTCCCTCTTAGGCGCGATCGCTTACGGCATATTCTTCAGTGGCGAACTGCTCCTGTTGGTCGGCCTTATCGCGCTCTCCGTCGCCGGTGGGTTCTTCATCTTTGGCGTGGTCTCTCTCGTCTGGATGGAAAAGTATTCGCTCTCGTCATTGTTGTTCGTCATGGGTGGCGGGGCTGCCGGTGCGTTCGGCGGCGCGCTGCTCGTCCATTTCCTCATGACGCTTCAGACCGAGGCGGAGATGATCCTCGCCGACCTCGCCGGCATCATCTTTCTCATCGCCGGTGTCGGTGGCATCGTTCTCTTTTTCCGTACGCGCAAGCAGGTCGACGATGTGCGGTTCTCGAATCAACGCGTTTCGATCCAGGCGATCGTCTCCGTCATCGTCGTTACCATCATGGTCGTGCTCAGCGGGCTCTTCGTCATCATCCTTCCGCAGCTCTCCTCGGCACAGTTCCGCGAAGCGTACGAACTCGAATGGGAGGCGGCGGAGAAGAACGATTTTTTGCCGATGAGCGACAAGGACAAGGACGGTCTCAGCGATATCGAGGAGAACTATATCTACGGTACGAATCTGGATAAGTGGGATACCGACGGCGACGGGATGCCCGACGGGTACGAAGCGCATTATTCGCGCAAAGACCCCATCACCGGCTCGCTCTATCCCGACCCCACCGTGGCAGACGGGAACGAGAACCCGGACGGCGATTGGTTCGATGTCACACGCTATCACGCCAATTTCGGTACGGAAGCCGGTTTCCGACGCACTTTCAAAGACCCGGAGGGCGCCGATGTCGCCGATACCAGTGACTGGAACGAGAACGACGAGGTCCGGTTCCGGTTCTCAGGAGGGACGCATCTAATCGGCAACCCCACAGCGTTCTTCAAGAACCAGTTCGATACCGAGGCCCGCACCCCGTATTTCGATAACTACTACCGCCATTTCGGCAACCTCACCTGGGACGATTTCTGGGACGACGAGAATTTGACCAATTTCAAAGAATACGCACTCGGCGTCATTTTCGGCAAGCCGCTGGATGCGAGTCGCACCGATACGGACGGCGACGGGATGGGCGATGCCTGGGAGACCTTTTTTTCGAAAGCGCCGAACTACTTCAATGTGGGTCCGGTCTTTCTCGACCCGACGGACCCGACGGACGCAGATGGCGACGGTGACGGCGACGAGTTCCTCAACCTCAACGAATACCTCAACGGCACCTATCCGAACAAACGCGACTCCGACGGCGATTTTGCGGTCAATAACGAGACCGGCGTCGGGTGGGGCGAAGATTTCGACGAGGTGAAATATGGCACCAATCCCATGGATTGGGATACGGACGACGATTTCATGGGCGACGGATGGGAGTATGTAATGGGACTCGACCCACTGAACGAGTCGGACCGGTTCCTCGACCTCGACGGCGACGGGCTCCAGAACTACCAGGAGTTCGCGTACCCGAGCCACGAGAACTTTTATTTTCAGACGAACCCGTTCGAGTGGGACACCGACGGCGACGGGATACCTGACGGATGGGAGGCGCGCAACGGGCTCTACTTCTCGAACTTGTCCGACCTGGAGGGGTCGAAATACGACGCCTACGATGGAAAGATCGACGGTCGGTTCGTCCAACGCGATGTGGGCGGCGATCTTGCGCAAGATATCTATGACGGGTTGCAAGACGGGATACTGCGGTTCTTTTCGGTGAATCCGATGGTCAAGGACAGCTCCGCCGATCTCGACCGCGTCGAACTCAGCGATACGCAGGTGAGTAAGCTCCAGCCCGATTCGCTGACCAATATGGAGGAATATCGATACGGGACAGATCCGAACGACCCCGACACCGACGACGACGGGCTCAGCGACGGCGAAGAGCTCAAGATCGGGAATACGGGCGAGGGATGGGCCGGTGTGCTCATCGATAATATCTGGCATACGAACCCGGAACTGCCCGGGATGGAGTATTACCACACCAACGCGACGATGAAAGACAGTGACAGCGACAGCGATATGTTCAATTTCTCGCGCGTACTGACCGACTACGACGAAGTGACCGGTCGCAAGAATATCCATTACGGTCAGCAGCCGACGAACGCGACGAGCTCCGATACCGACATCGACGGGCTCTATGATGTTGACGAGATCTACGGTATCGACACCGGCGCGCACGACCCGAGCGATCTCTCATCCGGTTTCGGCATCGTTTATACCGATCCTTGCAACGCGGATACCGATCTCGACGGGCTCGACGACAAGGAGGAGATCGAATACGGCGAGGACGGGTTCATCACCGATCCCACGGTAGCGGACACCGACGGCGACGGGCTTTTGGACGGACGCGAGTTCGAGATCGATTTCTATCCGTTCGAGGACTACGACGACGACGGTGACGACCGCGAGGGATCGAACCCGCGGTTGAAGGACACCGACGGCGACGGCATGCCCGACGGATGGGAAGCGCGTCACGGTGCCACGAAGGACCTCCGTTACATACGCCGCTATGACGAATTGCGCGGGACGAACTATGTCGACGATGTCGACCCCGACGGCGACGGGGTCGGCGATAATCTCATGTGGGTGGTCAACCCGCTCGATTATGCGGACAAGAACGAGGACCCCGATAACGACGGGTTGACGAATTTCCAGGAGTTCAAGATGGGGACGGACCCGATGAACCCGGACACGGACGGCGACGGCTTACCGGACGGGTGGGAGGCGGAACCGCAATACGGTGGGCGAAGCGCGTGGGTGTTCGACGAGCGGCTCGGGATCTGGCTCTGGAACCTCGACCCCACCGACCCCGATTCGGACAACGACGGCATCCCGGATGGCGAGGAGGACTACGACGAGGACGGCGTGGTGTTCAACTTCACCGACTTCGGCGAGGTCGAGTTCCCGTATACGAACTGGGACGAATATTCGTACGGTATGCCCGACGATTGGGATCTCGTCGAGGACGGTATCTGGCAGAACGGTACCCACCCGAACAACCCCGACGGCGATAACGACGGGATGAACGACGGCTGGGAGATCTGGTACACGGACAGCGACGGTGACGGGCTTCCGGACGGCTGGGAGGACTACTTCAACGATTTGCCCAATGTTCAGAACGATTTCGACAAGCATAACAACGACACGGACGGGAACGGACGGATCGACGGCCTCGATGATTTCGACGACGATGGGTACTCGAATTATGAAGAATACCTCGCCGGCACCGACCCCACTTCACAGGAGTCTTACCCCGGTGCGCGGAGCGCCGGCGCAGAGTGGA